>JAQGJI010000106.1 GCA_028290685.1 Devosia sp.
GGTGACGTGGTGGAGGTCGCCGGGCGGACAGGGGTGGTTGAGAAGTTGACCATTCGCTCCGTCACTGTTCGGGATATGGGGGGCACAGTACACCTGATCCCTTTTTCTTCGGTCGATCAGGTGTCCAACATGGTGCGGGGATTCTCGTTTTACGTGGCAGAGTTCGAAGTGGCGCGGGAAAGTGACATCGAAGAGGTCAAGCAGGCCATGCGCGATGCCTTCCAGCACGTCATGGAAAGCGAGCACAGGGACGTTGTTCTCGATGAGCTTGATCTGCAGGGGCTGATTGCAATCACCCCCCAGTCGATGAGCCTGCGTGCGCGCATCAAGACGCTGGCTGGTCAGCAATGGGGGGCAGGTCGCCTCTACAGCGAACAGGTCATGCGCTTGTTTGACAGCCGTGGAATTGCAACGCCGACGCAAAGGGTGAGCTATGTGCCCAGCCGCCCCAGCGCCCCGGCTGAAGCTCTTCCGGGCGACGCCGCGCCCCAGCTCAGCTGATATCTTTGTGATGGGCCAGAAGGGGATGCCTTAAGCCAATCTTAATTTGGTGCGTTAAGATTACGGCTATGTGCCATTCGCGGCCCGACCACAGGACGGCAAGTCTTGCTTGCCATTCCTGACCTTACATTTTTTGCACAGCACGGGGTTTTATTGTGATCCTTGCCACAGGTGGATTCCGCTCGATGTCTTACCGTATCGCTGCCATGGCGTTGGCCAGCATGGTCAGCTTGGGTATTTCGATGCCCGCTTTTGCCAATAGCGCAGAATTCGTGCGCGGACTTTGGCCCCTGGCGGAACAGCGCGGCGTGAGCCGGTCGGCGTTCGAGAGCGCCTTTTCGGGGTATAGCTACATTCCAAAAGTCATGGAACTGACGGCCAAACAGCCCGAGTTCAGCCAAACCGTGCAGCAATATCTCGATAGGCGCGTGACCGCGGCGCAGGCCCGAAAAGGCCAGGTCATGAGCGCGGAGTGGGCCCAAACCTTGACCGGATCGGAGCAACGCTGGGGTGTGCAGCCAGAAATCGTTTTGGCGATCTGGGGAATGGAGACCAATTTCGGTGGCTTCATGGGCGGCGAGAACACTATTCATGCCCTGGCCACCCTGACCGAAGGGGGCTATCGGGCCGATTTCTTCCGCGAGGAGTTGCTGACGGCTTTGCGCATCGTCTCTGACGGTCACGTGAGCCCGAGCAAAATGATCGGATCCTGGGCCGGCGCCATGGGACACACCCAGTTCATGCCATCCAGTTTCATGGCCTATGCAGTTGATTACAATGGCGACGGACGCCGCGATATCTGGAATTCGGTGCAGGACGCTTTGGGGTCCACAGCCAACTACATGAACAAGCACGGCTGGCGGCCTGGTGAAACCTGGGGTTATGAGATCAAGCTGCCGAGTGGCTTTGATTTTGCCCGGGCGCGGCAGATGGATCGTGCGCCCTTGAGCCAATGGCAGGCTTTGGGCATCCAGCGCGTTTCGGGGCGGCCCTTTCCGCGCCAGAGCGATCTAGGCCGGCTTTATCTGCCCGCTGGGGCCAACGGGCCTGCCTTTTTGTTGCTGCCGAACTTCGACGTGATCAAGCGGTATAACAATTCCGACAGTTATGCCCTGGCTGTGGGGCATCTGGCAGACCGCATCATTGGTGCAGGCGGTTTTATGACGCCGTGGCCGGCGGGCGATTATGCGCTCAACAAGTCGCAACGCGGCGAGTTGCAGGCTTTGCTGAACCGCGCAGGCTTCGATGTCGGAGTGCCCGATGGCGTCGTGGGCCCCAAGACACGTGCCGCGGTGGTAGCCTACCAGACACGCATGGGGCTGCCTGCAGACGGCCACATCTCCGGCCGTTTGCTTGAAAGGCTCAAAAATTAACCTGCTGTTAACCGGATAATAGCACCCTGAACACGCTTAAGTAGAGGGCAGGCCAGTCTCACAATCGGGGCGCCTGCCCTCGCCCATTTTGCCAGTGCCACAAATCGCGCGGCTTTTGCGCTTAGCCAGCACGCTCGTGCCAGATAAGAACCAGATCTCCATGCCCCAATTGATTTCGCCTTTGCGGCGCGTTTTGCTTTCTCTGCTGATCATCGTGGCCGTCGTGCCGGCACCGGCATTCGCCATTTCGGTCATGGACCCGTTCAATCTGCCCGCCTCGATGGACGCTGGAACGGTTAAAGTGGGCGATGGCGTAGCCTATGCCGATGGGCCACGCCACAGGCTCGACGTCTATGCGCCCGAGGCGCGCGGCGCCGCGGCACCGGTTGTATTCTTCATCTATGGCGGGGGCTGGAGCCGAGGCGAACGCAGCGACTACCAGTTCGTGGGCCGTGCCCTTGCCTCGCGCGGCTTCGTTGTAGTCATTGCCGATTATCGCCTGGTTCCCGAAGTGCGCTATCCGCAGTTTCTCGAAGACAGTGCCAAAGCGCTCAAATGGGTGCAGGACAACATCGCCCAATATGGCGGGGATCCTGGCCGTCTGTTTTTATCGGGCCACTCGGCGGGGGCATACAATGCGGTGATGCTGTCGCTCGATCCCTCGTTTTTGCGCGAATACGGGGTGACTATGCCAATACTGGGCGTAGCGGCCCTGTCGGGACCCTATGACTTTTATCCGTTCGAATATGGCGAGGTGCGCGACGCCTTTGGCTCGGCACCCAATCCCGAGGGTACCCAGCCGATCAACCTGGTGACAAGCCAGACGCCGCCCATGTACCTGGCAACCGGCACCACCGATCCAATTGTGCGCATGCAGAACACCGAACGGTTTGCCCAAAAGCTCAAAGACAGTGGGGTATGGGTCACCACGCGTTATTATGAGGGCTTCGGGCACATGGAGCCGGTTATCGCCATGGGATCGATGTGGCGCTGGCGCATGCCGGTCCTTGATGACATGGTCGCTTTCTTCCAGATGTTCGGTGCCTTCCCAAGTGGTGTGCCCTATGTCGCGGTCGCCCCCGATGCACCCGAGCAACTGCCCGAATCCATTGCCCCCATGGAGCTGATCGTGCAGCAGATGAATTCGATGTTCCAGCCGATCGAGCAATAGCGCCGCCGGCACGTCGGGCTAGGGTCCGCCATGGCCAGTCACCTGCGCTTTTCCGGAGCCGATGCCGATGTGCAGAATGCTGCGCTGCGAACAATTATTCTCGCGCAGCCAGCGCTTATGCAGGTGCTTGAAGGCCTTCGCACAATGGCGTTGCCCGATCACATGCTTGTTGCTGGCGCGATCTACAACGAAGTTTGGAACGCCTTGACCGGGCGGCCCTCTCTTTACGGCGTAAGCGACATCGATGTGTTCTATTTTGATGCGTCCGATACCGGGTGGGACGCTGAAGATCGCACGATAAAGGCTGTACAAACGCTTTTCAGCAGCCTGCCGGTACCAGTTCAGGTGCGCAATCAGGCCCGCGTCCACCTGTGGTTCGAGGAAAAGTTTGGATCCCCTTTTGCTCCACTAACATCCTCGACCGAGATGCTGAGCCGTTTTGCGTCCAGGACGCACGCAGTCGGCGCTCGGCTGCGCGCCGACGGCACTATCGACGTCGTTGCGCCGTTTGGACTTGATGACCTGTTCTCGTTTCGCCTCGTGCCAAACCCTGTTCTTGACAACAGATTGACCCATGCCCGCAAGAGTGAGCGGGCAAAGGCAATGTGGCCCGAATTGATCATCATACCCTGGCCCGATCAGAACGCGCCCGGACCGACTTAGCGGAAAATCCTGTTCTCCCGCTATTAAGCGAAAACCAGCCGGCAACTGTGCTGCGGCCGCTGGTTCCCGGCCTGGAGCTTATTCGGCTTCGTTTGCCGGAGCCGCGTTGAGCAGCCCGTAGCGCTCGTCCCCGATCTTGCCGAGCAGATCGAGCTGGGTTTCCAGGAAGTCGATGTGACCTTCTTCGTCGGCCAGGAGCTCGTCGAACAGCTGCTTGGAAACGTGATCGTGCAATTGCGAGCACAGCTCGCGGCTGTTCCTGTATGCTTCGCGGGCCTCGTATTCACCGGCCAGGTCGGCTTCCAGGACTTCCCTAATGGTCTGCCCGATTCGCAATGGGGCCACGCGCTGCAGGTTCGGGTGGCCTTCCAGGAAGATAATGCGCTCGATCAGCCGATCGGCATGATGCATTTCTTCGATGGACTCCGCACGCTCCTTGCTGGCCAGCTTCTTGTAGCCCCAGTCTTCCAGAAGACGATAATGGACCCAATATTGGTTGACTGCTCCAAGTTCGAGAAAGAGGGCCTCGTTAAGCCGCTCGATGACTTGTGCTTCGCCTTTCACGACGTACTCCACTTTGCTGTTTCTTGAGCTTTTCCAAGCCCGTCTGGATGTGCACCAGATCGGCGGGCGGGTGGGCTTGCTGGGTGTGGTAGTTTTCGGTGACACGGACAATAATGTCCACCACATTCGGCACGCAGCCGCTGCATTTGGCGCGGCGGTTGAGCTCACCATAAACCTTGGCCGGCACGACAAGCTGCCAGGGATCGGCGTTCAAAAGCGCAAGGACAATGTCCTCGATCTCCTTGCTGGTGATCATGTTGCACTGACAAACGAGCATGGTGGGGCCAACGGAGCGGGGTAGCGTGATGAGCCGCATAAAGCGACCGCATTAGCTGAATGTCAATGTCATATATGCGTGACAGCCTCAGCTGCGCCCATCCAGCCACTGGCCCAACGCCGCTGCCGGCATGGGCCGGGCCATGAAATAGCCCTGGCCCTCGTCGCAGCCCAGCGCGCGCAAATGGTCGAACGCATAGGCCGTTTCAATGCCTTCTGCACATACCCGAAACCCCAGGCCTCTGGCGATCGAAACAATGTGGCGCAGCAGGAAGTCATCGTCTCCGGTTGCCGTGAGAGGCCGCACGAACGATTGATCTATCTTGAGTACATCGGCAGGGATGCGCGACAGGTAGGACAAGTTGGAGTAGCCCGAGCCGAAGTCATCCAATGCAACCACGATGCCGGCGGCGCGCAGGCGTGCGAGTTGCTGGATGGTCCTTGCAGAATTGGTCGCCAGCGTCCCTTCGGTGAATTCCAGCTCGATATGGTGAGGCTGCAGGCCCGCTGCCTCGCAATGGTGCAGCAGCATGTCGTCAAATCCATGTTCCGACAGATTGACCGGCGAAGCATTGATCGACACCCGCAAGTCATAGCCGGCATCGAGCAGCCTGCGGTTTTCTGTCATGGCGCGCAGCATGACCCATTCGGTCAGGGGCCCGATCAGCGCAGTCTGTTCGGCCAGAGGTATGAACTCGGCGGGCGAAATTGCCCCCAGTTCGGGATGAATCCAGCGGATCAGCGCCTCGGCACCGTGACAGCCGCCGGTGCGCAAGTCGATGCGGGGCTGGTAGTGCAGTTGCAGCTGGTCCGCGCTGCGGATCGCCTGGGGCAAGTCGGCAAGGATTTTGAAAGCGCGCAGATGAGCCGCGTCGGACTGGTGATTGTAGAACGCAACTCCGCTCTCCGTGCGCCGGCTGTCTTGCGCCGCAACCAGCGCGGCGCGTAGCGATTCTGCGCCACCCCGCTCCAGTTCGATTGGTACCAAACCCACCCCCACATGGGTTTTGATGGGAATGGCATTGACCTCGATCGCACCCGCGAAGGCCGCAGCGATCACCGATGCGACAAGCGGCGTGTCGGCCGCATTGTCGGCCGGAACAGCTGCCGCAAAACTCAGCACGCTGACCTGGAACAACCTTGTTTGTGGTGGCAGGAGTGACCCCAGGAGCTTGGCCCCGGCGCGCACGAAATCGTCAGCAAAGGCCATGCCCAAAGCCCGTAGGATTTCATTGTAGTGGCGTGCATCGGCCAGTGTCACCAGAACCAGCATGTTCGGGACGGGCGACATTGCCAGCGGCTCGAACTGTTCCAGAAACTGGAGCCGGTTGGGCAGGCGCGTCACATGATCGTAGCGCCCGATCTGCGACAGCAAACCGGTTTCCTCGCCTCGCTCACACCCAGAAAGGTGCCTGGCATGGTCTCCCGGTTGCAGCTGAAAATTGCTCCGGTGCTCCACCAAATTCACCCGGCTGACCCATAGCTCCCCAACGGGGCGATGTCGGACAATTTGCGCGAGCATGCCTTAAGCGCTGGTGAATCTCTTGCAAGCTCAACCGGATGTGAAGGAAATATCGTTACCGGTTTGCTCAAGTATAGAGCGGATCAACGGAGCGGCCATGGCGATTTCAATTCTCCGCATCATCAATATGCTGAGCCCCGGAGATACCGGCTCCCGCAAAACTGCACGCGACGTTCCTTATGGCCCCCAAACGCGCCAGAAACTCGATGTCTACGCGCCCAAAACCACGAGCCGGGCCCTGCCTGTGGTCTTTTTCATTTATGGCGGCTCCTGGAGCGATGGGGATCGCCGGAGCTATGATTTTGTCGGACGCGCCCTGGCGGCGCAGGGCTTTGTCACGGTGATCGCGGATTACCGCCTTCTACCGCAGGTTGAGTACCCGGAGTTTCTCGAGGATTGCACGGCCGCCTTTGGCTGGGTGGTTTCCAACATCGAGCGGTTTGGCGGGGACCCAGGTCGCCTCGCCCTGGTGGGGCATTCAGCAGGGGCATACAACGCACTCATGATGGCGCTGAATGCGCGCTATCTTGCTGCAGCGGGATTGTCCGAGCGTGTGCGATGTGTTGTGGGGCTGTCGGGTCCGTATGATTTTTTTCCCTTTGATGGCCCGATCACCTTGCGCACCTTCGGGGCTGTCCCCGATGCGCGGTCCACTCAGCCCATCAATCACGTCTCGAGCGCGGCACCGCCGATGCTGTTGGCGACTGGCGACAAGGACACCTTGGTGTATCCGCGCAACACTGTAGCACTGGCAGCGAAGCTGCGGGCGGCGGGTGCAGCGGTCATTGAGCTGCACTATCCCGGTCTGGGCCATGCTGGAACACTGCTGGCCCTCGGGCGACCGGCACGCGGACTGGCTCCGGTACTTGCCGATATCACGGCGTATCTGCGCAAGCACCTGAACTGACAGCGTCAACCTTGGCAGTTCAGGGGTTCACCGCTTCTCGCGTTGCCGGCGCGCGGCCAGAACCGCCGCGGAAGCAGCAGTCCGGTGTGCGGACGAAAAGAACTCTCGGTGCGCCAGAATGAGGATCGTGGCGATGCAGGCCAGGATCGGCAACCATTCTGACACGAACCACGCAACGTTTGCCACCGAGAAATAATAAGCCCGGATGCCAGCGTTGAAGTTCTTGGCGCCAAGGGCATTCATGCGGGTGATGGCTTCGATCTCATCCTCGCTTGTCTGCTCGGAGTGATCGATTGCCCCAAGCATGATGCAGAAATGGTTGAACTGGCGCAGCGACAGCGTGAAGGCAAAAAACGCCAGGACGAACAGGGCGAGCATCACCACCAGGTGCAGTTGCACATCCATCACCGTGTAGGTGCGCTCGATGGAAAACGAATTGAGGCTTGTCATCAGCGCCGGCACCTGCCCGAAGACAGCAAAGATCGCCAGGATCAGCAGCACCGCTGTTGACGCCAGAAAGCTGACCGATCCCATGATATTGCCAGACAGGATGGCGTCGAACGGATTGTCGCGGCGTGTGGCATTGGATACCCAGCGGCGCCGCTGCATGTTCATGATCACCGACAAGGAGGGCCGCAGCTTTTCCACCTGCGGCACGACGATGTTGTAGGCAAAATAGCAGAGCAGGGGAAAAATCGTGGAAATCAGCGTTGTCGACAAAGGGGCCCCCTTGAGTGCACGATCCTTCTAGCACGGCCGCAACCCCCCCGGGCTTGTGATGATTGCTGGATCAGCATTGGCCGTACCGGTGGATGGTTGGCACGCTATAATCGTTTTTGCGCCCAAACCAACCGGGCC
>JAQGJI010000132.1 GCA_028290685.1 Devosia sp.
GGACGAGTAGCCGGCATGACCGGCATTTTGACCGGTGCAATGCTGCCGGGCAATGAAGAGCGGGGCTGGCGCCTCGCATTCCTGGCTGGAGCTATTCTGGCTCCCGTTCTGATGTTTTTGGCGACAGGAACCCAGGTCCCCTTTGAAACCGACATTCCAGTCTGGGCGGTTGCTTTTGGCGGCCTGCTGGTCGGTCTGGGCGTGACGTTTGGCGGCGGCTGCACCTCCGGCCACGGCGTCTGTGGGATGGCGCGCCTATCGCACCGCTCCATCGTGGCTACGCTCACCTTCATGGCCACTACGTTCCTGACCGTGTTCCTTGTTCGTCATGTCCTGGGAGGCTTTTGATGCTTCGTTTTCTTTCGGCAGCCGCGATCGGCATGGTGTTTGGCGCCGGCATCGCCATTTCCGGCATGGCCAACCCGGCCAAGGTGCTGAACTTCTTTGACGTGTTCGGCACCTGGGATCCGAGCCTGCTGCTGGTGATGGCCTCAGCCCTTGTAGTCACTTTTGTGGGTTACCGGTTCGTGCTCCGACGCCCCGCCCCGGTGTTTGACCACAAGTTCCATCTGCCCTCCAAGCGCAAGCTGGACCTGCCGCTGGTTGGTGGCTCTGCACTCTTCGGCGTCGGCTGGGGCATAGCAGGATTTTGCCCGGGTGGAGCAATCCCGGCCCTTGGCCTGGGCGAGACCATGCCCTTTGTCTTCGTTGCTGCCATGCTCGCCGGCATCGTTGCTGCCAAGGCGCTGCAAGCCTTCTTATCCCGCCGCGAAGCTCTTGCCTGACCAATTTACCTGGAAAGGAGATTTCCGTGTCCAACCAACAGATCCCCTTCACGCCCGACCTTTCAGTCAAACCTGAAGTAGTGGCGTTCTTTGACGAGCCGACCAACACCATCAGCTACATCGTCAAGGACCCAAATTCGAGCGCCTGTGCCGTGATCGATTCCGTTATGGACTTCGATTACCCGTCCGGCACCATCGCCTACGAAGGTGCCGACAAGATCATCAAGCACATCCGCGACAACGGCTGGACGCTGGAATGGCTGATCGAGACGCATGTGCACGCCGACCACCTCTCCGCTGCGCCCTACATCCAGTCCAAGCTGGGCGGCAGGCTGGGCATCGGTGACCAGATCTGCGTGGTCCAGGACACCTTCGGCAAGATCTTCAACGAAGGCACCGAATTCCAGCGGGATGGATCGCAGTTCGACCAGCTCTTCAAGGATGGGGACAGCTATCGGATCGGCACCCTGACCGCTTACACCCTGTTCACGCCCGGACATACCCCGGCGGACATGGTGCACGTAATCGGCAATGCCGCTTTCGTTGGCGATACTCTCTTCATGCCCGATGGCGGCTCGGCCCGTGCCGACTTTCCCGGCGGCGATGCTCGCACGCTTTACCGGTCAATCCAGCGGCTGCTCACCCTGCCTGGCGAGATGCGGCTTTTCATGTGCCATGACTACGGCCCGAATGGCCGCGACATCAAGTGGGAGACCACCGTCGCAGAGCAGCGCGACCACAACATCCATGTGGGGCACGGCACCTCCGAGGACGAGTTCGTCAAGATGCGCGAGGAACGGGACAGGAAGCTGTCCATGCCCAAACTGATCATCCCGTCTTTGCAGGTGAACATGCGGGCGGGACAACTGCCGCCAGCGGAAGAAGACGGCAAGACCTACCTCAAGGTCCCCATCAACGGGCTTTAAGGAACGCTTACAAAGGAAATTCGGCAATGAACATTCGTAAAATCGATGACCGCTTCGCTGTCACCGGCCAGATCCAACCGGGGGACATCAGTGCCTTGGCGGCTGCGGGCTTCAGCGGGATCATCTGCGCCCGGCCGGACGATGAGGACGCTGGTCAACCAAGTTTCGAGCAGATTGAGAAGGCCGCCAGGCAAGCCGGCATCACGGCCGTACACATTCCGGTCTCCGGCCCGCTCACCGAGGGTCAGATGATCCGGTTCGAACAGGCCCTCGAAACGATGGACGGTCCGGTGCTCGGTTATTGCCGCTCCGGTGGGCGCGCCGGCAGTCTGTACCAGGCCTGCAAGAAGTAACGGAAATGAAGCTCAAGACCTACCTGCCAATCCTTGACTGGGGACGCCGCTACAACCGCCAGACCCTGACCAGCGATATCATCGCGGCGGTGATCGTCACCATCATGCTTATCCCGCAGTCGCTCGCCTATGCGCTCCTTGCCGGGTTACCACCGGAGGTAGGTCTTTATGCATCCATCCTGCCGTTGATCGCCTATGCGATCTTCGGCACCTCCACTGCTCTGGCCGTGGGGCCGGTGGCAGTAGTTTCGCTCATGACCGCGGCCGCCGTGGGGCGCGTGGCCGCGGAAGGCACAGCCGACTACGCAAGTGCGGCTATCGTTCTGGCGCTACTCTCGGGTGGCATGCTGGCGGTCATGGGCTTTTTCCGGCTCGGTTTCATTGCCAACTTCCTCTCCCATCCGGTTATCTCGGGATTCATCACGGCCTCGGGCATCATTATCGCCACCAGCCAGTTGGGTGGCCTTCTCGGCATTCCCACCCATGGGCACGCCATGCCGGCACTGCTTGGATCGCTTGCCGAAAACATCGGCATGATCAACGTCTATACACTTGGGGTGGGCGCTGTTTCGCTCGGCCTGTTGCTCTGGATCCGGCTGGATCTCAAGAACTGGCTGCTTCGGCTCAATCTCTCCAAAGGGGTGGCCAACCTTATCGTTCGCGCGGGCCCGGTTTTCGTGGTTTTCCTCACCATGGCAGCGGCCGGGCTGTTTGATCTTGGTGGAAAAGGGGTGGCCCTTGTCGGGGACGTGCCGCAGGGCCTGCCACTGCTTTCGCTGCCGACATTCGGGCTGGACACGATCCAAGCTCTCGCCGTGCCAGCGCTGATTATCTCGGTTGTCGGGTTCGTGGAGTCGATTTCGGTGGCTCAGACACTCGCAGCCAAGCGACGTGAGCGGATCGACCCCAATCAGGAATTGATCGGCCTGGGTGCTTCCAACATCGCAGCCGCGATCGGGGGCGGTTATCCGGTGACCGGGGGCTTTGCGCGCTCTGTTGTCAACTACGATGCCGGGGCGGCCACACCGGCCGCTGGAGCTTTCACGGCGATCGGCATCGCGGGCGCTACGCTGCTGCTGACACCTTTCCTGGCGGTGCTGCCCAAGGCGACGCTGTCAGCCACCATCATCATTGCCGTTCTTACCCTTGTCGACTTCGGGATTTTGAAGAGGGCGTGGGGCTATTCGAAGGCCGACTTTACGGCTGTGGCAATAACTCTGCTGGGGACCCTTGTTCTTGGAGTGGAGGTGGGTATCGCCCTGGGCGTCGGCGCATCGATCCTGGTGTTCCTCTACCGCTCGTCCACGCCCCATGCCGCCATTGTCGGTCGCGTGGCCGGGACCGAGCACTATCGCAACGTAAAGCGCCACAAGGTGGAAACCACGCCGGGCATCGTCTCGATCAGGGTTGACGAGAGCCTTTACTTTGCCAATGCGCGGTATCTTGAGGACCTGGTGTTCGCCACCGCTGCGCAAAGCCCCGGCCTGACGCACGTTATCCTGATGTGCTCGGCCGTGAACGATCTTGATCTGTCGGCACTGGAGAGCCTCGAAGCCATCAACCTGCGGCTGAAGGATCAGGGCGTCACCTTGCATCTTTCCGAGGTCAAAGGGCCTGTCATGGACAAGCTCTGCGGAACCGAGCTTCTGGACCATCTCACGGGCAAGGTATTCCTGACCCAGCATCAGGCGGTTACCGAGCTGGCCAACCAGTCCGCCGTCCAGCCGAGCGGCGATAATGAGAGTGGCACCAGTCGCGCGAAGGTGGAGCCCCTGGAGGAACGCCTGGCGCTTAGTGAGCGGCCGGCTTCGCTCTAGCGTTTGGCCAACAATCATCCGGCCAATGGAGACCAGACATGCAGAACTATACATTCGACAAGGTTCTCGAGGGGACCAGCTTCGAGGAAGCGCTGCGCAGAACGCGTGATGCACTGGCGGCTAGAGGCTTTGGTGTGCTGACCGAAATCGACGTCAGGAAAACCATGAAGGCTAAGCTGGACGCCGAGATCGGTGACTACACGATCCTTGGGGCCTGCAACCCGAAAATGGCCTACGAGGCGCTTAAGCTTGAGCCTCGGGTCGGGGCCATGCTGCCGTGCAATGTCATTGTCCGCACGCTGCCCGGCGGGAAAGTAGAGGTCAGTGCAATCGACCCTGTCGCTTCCATGGCTTCGATCGACAACGGCGAACTGTCTGCGGTGGCCGGCCAGGTCCGCGATATGTTGCAAGAGGCAGTAGACACTCTCTAAGCCCCGTGCCGCTCAGGAGAGCCTGCTCCACACCGTCTGGGGGCGAACCCCGCTCCAAAACCTGGGCTCCATCCTTCAAAAGTTGGAGCCTTCGCCAACCCGGTACGGCTCGCTGCAGCGTGGTAATCCTAACACAGATTACACTCACAAGTTTGCGAGTGATTGCTCCTGTTAAGGTTTGCAAGGTATTGATCTAGGCATCGGCACCCTCGGCTTTGCCGCGCCTGATTGCGGCACGGAACAGTGCCGAAGCTTGTCGTGCATGGAGCTTTTATGAACAGATACCTGGTTTGCCTCGCTGCTGCCCTGGCTGGCATTGCCTCCCTCACGCCAGCGCTGTCCCAGGAGATTGCCGGGCTGGCAACCGGTCCGATCATTATTGCTCCGCCCCAGACGCCGCTCGCCCAAACCATCAAGGCAGGCTTGGCTGGTGCCTATACCGGCGCGCCCAAGGACAGTTCCGTTTACCGCGAAGCCCAAAAGCTCTACTTTTTCTATGGAGCGCGACACTTCGAGCCCATCTGGCTTGACCAGTCTGCCAATGGTGCGGTGGCCTTTTCTGCTCCAGCCCAAAAGATCATCAAGCTGTTCGAGGCTGCTGGGTCCGAAGGTCTTCGCCCGGCCGACTATTTGACCCCTGAGCTGGACGTGACGGGCGCCAAGGGCAGCCCGGCCAAAATGGCTGCGCTTGAAACCGCCTTTTCGCGTGCTGTCATGCGCTATGCCAGCCACATTCATACGGGCCGGATAAATCCCCAGTCGGTCAGCCCCGCGCTCGACATCGAACCCAAGAAACTCGATGAAGCCGCCCTGCTGGTGCAGCTCGCCTCCAGCCCGGACCCGGTTTCGGTGCTGCAGGGGCTGCAGCCCACGCACCCCGAATTTAAGGCCCTCAAGGCTGCCCTGGCAAATTTCGACGAACGCCAGGCCGAGGCTCCCTTGCAGATCGCGGCTGGCCCTACGCTCAAGCCCGGCATGAGCGACGCGCGCATCCCGGCCCTGCGGACCCGCTTTGAACTGCCGCCCACCGACGACCTCGTATATGACGATGCCCTGGTGGCAGCCATGAAGTCGTTCCAGCAAAGCCGCAACCTTGCGGTAGACGGCGTCGTCGGACCCGCCACCTTGACCGCCATCAATGGCGGAGCCCCTTTGAGCCGCGCCGACATTATTGCCAACATGGAGCGCTGGCGCTGGATGCCGCGTGACATGGGCGATTTCCATGTGTTTGTTAATATTCCCGAATACCGCCTGGCGATCAGCCGGGACGGAGCGGAAAGCTACACCACCCGGGTCGTGGTCGGCACCGTCAAAAACCAGACGCCGATTTTTTCGGACTCTATCCAGCACATCGTTGTGAACCCTTACTGGAACGTGCCGAGCTCGATCGTCAAAGGCGAGCTTGCCCAGGCCGTGCTGCGCAACCCTGACTATATCGACAGCCACAATTACGACCTGTTGTACGAAGGCAGGCCGGTCAGTCCCTGGCAGGTAAACTGGTCCATGGTCAGCACCAGTTACTTCCCCTTCAAGATGCGGCAGCGTCCCGGGCCAGACAATGCCTTGGGCCAGATCAAATTCCTGTTCCCCAACAAGCACGATGTTTACCTGCACGATACGCCCTCGAAAGCCTTCTTCGAGCGTGATGCGCGGGCGCTTAGCCATGGCTGCGTGCGGGTGCAGAACCCGATGGAATTTGCCGGCGCCCTGATGGCCAACGAGCCCAACATCGATCGCGCTTCGCTGGAAGCCATGTTCGGCCCCTCGGAGCGCTGGGTCAATCCAGAAACCCAGATCCCGGTCCATCTCGCCTATTTCACGGTCCGCCCCCAGGCTGACGGATCGCTGCGTTCCTTTGAGGATATCTATGGTCACAATGCGAAGCTGATCGCTGCGCTGGGCCTTGGGCCGGCACCGGTGGCGCCACAGATCGTCGCCGAAGCCCCCGCCGCCGACGTCGCTCCCTGAGCCAGCTTAAGCTTGGCTTAACAATTCTGCCTTGGTTGCGCCTGCTTTTGTCCTTAATAACATTGCTGTGAGCAATGCGGCCAAGGCAGGTTGAGAGCTTGTTAGCGTTAATCAAATCGATCCCTTTATGCGCTAAATTCCCGCCACGACTGGCAGATGCCAGACAGGGTTCAGCGTGGCGAGGAATGGCATTTTGAAACGGCACCATATCGTTCGGCTTATCTCGGCCGTGCTTATGAGCATCACCCTCATCCTGCCGCAGGCCGTTCTGCCCGCTGCTGCCGCCACCGAGCGATCGCTTTATCTTTATTACACCCACACCAAGGAGACGGCCCGGATCGTCTTCAAGCGCAACGGGAAATATGTCCAGTCGGGCCTTAACGAGCTCAACCAGTTCCTGCGCGACTGGCGCCGGAATGAACCTGCCAAGATGGATCCGCGCCTGTTTGATCTGGTTTGGGAAGTGTACCAGGAGGTAGGCGCCTCCCAGCCGGTCCATGTTGTTTCCGCCTATCGCTCGCCCAAGACCAACGCCATGCTGCGCGAAAGCTCGTCGGGTGTAGCTGAAAACTCCCAGCACACGCGGGGCAACGCGATGGACTTCTTTATCCCGGGCGTCTCGCTGCCCCGGCTGCGCGCTGCGGCAATGCGCAAGCAGGTGGGCGGGGTGGGGTATTACCCGACGTCGGGCAGCCCCTTTGTGCACCTCGACACCGGCTCGGTCCGGGCCTGGCCGCGCATGACCCGAGCCCAGCTCAAGGAAATTTTCCCCGACGGGCGCACCATGCACTTGCCCACCGATGGCAAGCCCCTGTCGCAGGAAGGCTACCAGATCGCGATGGCCCAATGGAAAACCTGCCACGCCTATCCATGCAATGGCGGCTCGTCGGGGACGCAGACAGCCTCCAGCAGCGGCAGCGGCCGCACCCTGATGGACATGTTCTTTGGTGGCGACGAGCAGCCGGCGCCGACCCCGGCCCAGCCAGCCCCTTCCGTGCAGATGGCCGCCGCTCCGCAGGCAGCCATTCCCCGCAACGCGCCGGTTCCCGCCATGCGTCCGGCCAGCCTGGGCGGGGTTCCATCCCGCATGGATGTCGCTCAAGCCGCGCCTGCCGCCGTTCCCTTTGCAACCAGCGGCAGTGCTCCGCTCGACCCATCCGAGCTGGCCAGCACCCAGAACGCCCCTTTCCCCATGGCAAAGTCACAGACCCTGCAGGTGGCGACCGCGTCCGCCTTGCCATCGGGCGATGCCGTTACAGCAATTGCCGCGCTGACGGCACCGATCCCGCAGCCGCGCCTTCACATGTCCGAAACGCCGCCCCAGATGCTCGCCGCCTATCTGCCGCCCATTCCGCAGGACCCAGAGGCACAGCGCGCGCTGGAAATGATCATCGAGCGCGAAACCACCACCTCCGCAACCCCGCCGCACCCCACTCAGCGCCTGCCCGTCCTGCCACCGCTGACCGCTGCAACGGGTGTGCGGACCGCTTCGCTGGGAGGTGGCCAGCCCATGACAGGTAGCCTGGCCGGGCTGTTCAACAGCACGTTCACTTCGGCCCGCCAGCATGAGCCCGTAGCCGCAGCGCTGGCCGGCCATATCGCAAGCAAGGCAACGCCGGATACGATGCGCCGGCCCGAGCTGATCGCCCCCGACCTGGAACACGTTGCCGACGTCTTCACGACACCGCAGGCCATGACGTCGAACCATTTCGCCGTGATCTGGGATCATGACGAGGCCGATTTCAGCCCGGCAACCGAGCTTGGCAAGTACGTACCGGTGCTGGGCGATGAGGGCGCTCAAACGGCGTTGTCGCATACCAGCTTCGTTCCGGCGGGACCTGTGGCGCTGGCGACAAACTGAGTTTCAGGCTGTTTCCGGCTCGCGGCCGGCCTGCTCATGCGGTGCCCTTGTCGGGCGCCGCAGACACGTTTGGTTGCAAAGCGCCTGCTGCCAGCCTAAAGATTAGCCAACGCCTATTCGCCAAAGGACTGCCCGCTTGGCCGACAAGCTCAACACCCCCCTTCTCGACAAAGTCGATGATCCGGCCGCCCTGCGCGCCTTGCCGCGCGAAAGCCTGCGCCAGCTGGCCGACGAACTCCGGCTTGAAATGATCGATGCGGTCTCGGTCACCGGAGGGCACCTGGGCGCCGGCCTGGGCGTGGTGGAACTGACGGTTGCGCTGCATGCCGTCTTTGACACGCCACATGACCGGATCATCTGGGACGTCGGTCACCAGGCATATCCGCACAAGATTCTCACCGGCCGGCGGGACCGGATGCGCACGCTGCGCCAGAAAAACGGTCTTTCCGGTTTCACGCGCCGGGCGGAAAGCCAATATGATCCGTTTGGCGCAGGCCATTCGTCCACCTCCATCTCGGCTGGCCTGGGCATGGCCGTGGCCAGCGACCTGCTGGAAACCCCGCGCCATGTCGTTGCCGTGATCGGCGATGGTGCCATGTCCGCCGGCATGGCCTACGAGGCCATGAACAACGCTGGTGCGATGGGCGCCCGGCTGATCGTCATTCTCAATGACAATGACATGTCCATTGCTCCGCCCACCGGAGCGATGAGCGCTTACCTGGCCCGGCTGGTCTCGAGCCCGGCTTACCGCGGCGCGCGCGAAGCCGCCAAGTCGGTGGTCAGCAAACTGCCGCAGTTCTTTCACGAACCGGCCCGCCGCACGGAGGAATTCGCCCGGTCGTTCTTCACCGGCGGCACGCTGTTCGAAGAGCTGGGCTTTTACTATATCGGCCCGATCGACGGGCACAATCTGGATCACCTGCTGCCCGTGCTCGACAATGTGCGCGACGCCACCGAAGGGCCGATCCTGGTGCACGTGGTCACCAAGAAGGGCAAGGGCTATGGCCCGGCCGAAGACGCTGCCGACAAATACCACGGCGTTTCGAAATTCAACGTCATCACCGGTGCCCAGGCCAAGGCCGTGTCAAACGCGCCCTCCTACACCAATGTGTTCGCCGAAACCCTGATCCAGGAAGCCAATGATGACCCGCGCATCGTGGCGGTCAACGCCGCCATGCCGGCCGGTACCGGGCTCGATAAATTCGGCGAGGTTCACCCCACGCGCGTCTTTGACGTCGGGATTGCCGAGCAGCATGCCGTGACGTTTGCCGCCGGGCTGGCCAGCGAGGGCATGCGCCCGTTCTGTGCCATCTATTCGACCTTCCTGCAGCGTGCCTATGACCAGGTGATTCATGATGTGGCGATCCAGCATCTGCCGGTGCGCTTTGCCATCGACCGGGCCGGGTTCGTGGGGGCGGATGGGCCCACCCATGCCGGCAATTATGACGGTGCCTATCTGGGCGCCGTACCGGGCATGGTGCTGATGGCCGCTGCCGACGAGGCCGAATTGCGCCACATGGTGGCGACCGCGGCTGCCTATGATGACGGCCCGATTGCCTTTCGCTATCCGCGTGGCGAGGGCATGGGCGTGGACATGCCGGCGCGTGGCCAGAAGCTGCCCATCGGGGTCGGGCGCATCGTGCGCCAAGGCGCCACTATCGCTATTTTGAGCTATGGCACCCGCCTGGGCGAAGTGCTCGCGGCGGCCGACAAGCTGGCAGCCTTGGGCCTTAACCCTACCATTGCGGACGCCCGCTTCCTTAAGCCGCTGGACAAGGAACTCATCACCAGGCTGGCCAGCACCCATGATGTGCTGCTGACCACCGAAGAAGGCTCCGTCGGCGGCTTCGGCAGCCATGTCGCCACGTTCCTCGCCAGCAATGGCCTGCTGGACGGCAAACTGCGGTTCCGGCCGCTGATGATTCCCGACCGCTTCGACGAGCACTCGAGCCAGGCCGACATGTATGCCGCTGCCGGGCTCGATCGCGCCGGCATCGTTGCGACGGCGCTGACCACGCTGGGCTATGACCAGGCCGCCATGGCAGCAGCATTGGGCAGGATCAGCTAGGAGGTTGCGGCAAGGCCCTCGCCTTGAGCGGTTTCGGGCCAGCGCTCCGACAGGCGGGAGTTGCCTATTTCCAGGTAAACGCCCGCGTCACCGCGTAGTTGAACACCGAGCTCATCACCGCCCCGGCCAGACCTGCGACAAGGGTCTGCTGATCGAACTGATAGATGGCATGGGCAACTGAAATATTGGCAATACCGCCCAAGGCGCAAATCGCAAAAAAGCTCAGCAATCCCTTGATCAGCCTGACGCCACGCAGCTTGCGGTCGGCGTAGGTCAGATTGTTGTTGAGCACAAAGTTCCAGGTCATGGCGATCAAGGTTGCCGCCACTTGTGACAACAGGAACCCCTGTCCCAGCGCCGCGGTAAACAGCCCGAGCATTGCCAGGTGCACCACAACGCCGGTGCCCCCCACCAGCCCGAACAGCAAAAAGCTGGGTGGCAGCAGGCCATTGGTAAGCTTGGACACCCACAGCCCGCCATATTGGATGACCACGAGCGGGTTCATCTTGCTTTCCCCCGCGTGGCGCGGCCGGAACGTATAGGGCACTTCGGCCACGGCAAGCGGCTTGCCCATGCGCGCCGAGGTCACGATCAGATCGATCAGTATTTTGAAGCCATCGCTGGCCAGCCTTGGGGCGGCGGCAAGCGCTGCCTCCCGGCGGATCAGGAAAAACCCGCTCATCGGATCGCTGACCGCCTGCCCTGCGATCATTCCGGCCATTCTGGTGGCCAACCGGCTGCCGGACAGCCGCCGTTCGCTCAGCCCCGCCCCGGCCGACCCACCCGCGATGAAGCGGGATCCCACCACAAGATCGGCCCCGCCGATCGCCTGGGCCAACATTTCGGGCAAGATTGCTTCGTCGTGCTGCAGATCGGCATCGATCACCACCACATAAGGGGCCGCCGTCACCGCCATGCCTTCCACGCACGCCGAGGCCAGGCCCCGGCGGCCGAAGCGGCGCAAGCAACGGATATTGGGATAAACCTGGGAAAGTTCGTTGACCGCTTCGGCCGTTCCATCGGGGCTATTGTCGTCAACGACGATCATTTCCCAGGACGTGTTGCCCAAGGCGATTGCGACTTTTTCGTAGAGCAGTTCAATATTGCCGCGCTCGTTGTAGCTCGGAACGATTACGGCGAGCTGGGGCGGTTGAAAATGAACCTGCTGGTCGACCTGTGCTGGAAAAGCATTTTGTTCTGCTTCGATCGACATCAACTACCAAGCTCCCCGGCGGATTGATCCGCAAGCGATACAAGCGTGACTTCAAGGTAAACTTGCAAGGGGCTCAAGCCATAGCTGCCTTGCAAGCACTGCAAGGCTCGCTTGGCTTTTTTGTGTCACCAAGGCACTGTCAACCCGAGTTCGGAGCCTACACACTTGCATCAGCGCCTGGATAGCACAGCGGATCGGCGCATGGCGTTTATTGTGCTCTTACCCTTGGCCTTCATGGCTTGCGGCACCCTCATCCGCTTTCTTGCGTTTCGCCATCAGCTGCCTGGCGAGCCCGTCATGGCCTATTTCGATGCCATGTGCCGGTGGGACTGCGAGTGGTACGTCGCCATGGCCGAGCGCGGCTATGATCGCTTTCCGGTGCCCAACCGCGTCAGTGCAGGCAATTGGGCATTTTTTCCGTTTTACCCGATGGTGGTGGGGATCATCGCCAAAATGGTTCCCCTGCCGACAATCGTGGTGGCGAACCTGGTGTCCCTGGCTGTCGCCTATTGCAGCGTGGTCCTTGCCTGGCCCCTGCTGGGCCGCGACCGCAAGGCTTATGCACTCTATGCCGCCTTTATCTTGAGCGGACCTGTCTCGTTTTACTTCACCACGTTTTTTACCGAAGTGATGTTCGTGCTGCTGACCACCCTGGTGTTCCGCCAACTCGCGCACGCCAATTATCTGGGTGCATCGGGCGCAGCGGCCCTGCTGTCAGCAACCCGCATCATTGGCGTTTTCGTGGCGCTTTCGATCGGCGTTCAGGCGCTGATTGATCACCGGCGCAGTCATGGCACCTGGCGCGGCGTTTTTGCGGGCCTTCTCGGCCAGCCCAAACTGGTGCTCGCCGTCTTCATTGCGCCGCTGGGGCTGTTTGTCTACATGGCGTTTCTGCATTACTGGGTCGGCGATGGCCTGGCGTTCAGCCACACCCAGCGGGCCTGGGGCCGCCAGTTCGACAATCCGGTGGTTTACCTTTGGCGCGGCCTGACCAGCTGGCCCGCCGAAGGCCTGCGCCTCTCACCGGCGCAAATCCTGGCCCTTTCGGCCTGCGCCGGATTGATCCTGACGGGGGTTCTGGCCTGGCGGCGGCAATGGGCTGCGGCACTGTTCAGCTTGCTGGCCATCATCATTCCCCTTTCGGCAGGCCTTGCCTCCATGCTGCGCTTCATGACCGGCATGGCCCCGCTGACCATCACGCTGATGACAATCCTGGCCAAGTGGCGCTGGCTGTTCGCGCTGTCCATGGTGGGCCTGCTGGTTGGCGCCTGGTTTACGACGCTGGCCTGGATGGGAGGCAATATTGCCCTTGTCTAGCCCCTCGCCCAAGGCTCTGGGCAGCTATGGCCTGGCAGCGCTCCTGGCCCTGGTGGAACTGGGCGTGCTCTGGCAGGCTGTTCACCCCCAGGTGTCCGATGCGTATCGCGCCTATTATATCACGCGCACCACCACCTGCCTGCCGCAGCCGGTCAGCGCGTCGTACGCGCTGGGCAGCACGGTGGATTTCACCTCGTCGGGCGATGTGCAGGCGGCTCGTGAACTGCTGCCCTGCGGCTGGGGCGGTCCGAACGACGATGGCCGC
>JAQGJI010000152.1 GCA_028290685.1 Devosia sp.
GGATCGGGGTATCTGCCGGATGCTGATTTCGGCTTATTTCCGGCTGGCGCGGGCCGGCTATGTGCTGGCGCGCGAGGGAGCGCTGTCGATCATTTCGGCGAACGGGCTGCCGCCCGCGCTGGCGCCGCTGCGGCTGGGCATCTGGCTGGGCCGGCTGATCGAGCGGCCCGAAGTGCGCAAGAGCGGGCATGTGGAGCGGCTGAACAAGGCGCTGAACCGGCTTGGGCCCACCTATGTCAAATTCGGCCAGACGCTGGCGACGCGTCCCGACGTGGTGGGGCCCGATATTGCCAATGACCTGGCCGGGCTGCAGGACCGCATGGATCCGTTCGATCCGGCGCTGGTGCCGCAGATCCTGCGGGCAGCGCTGGAGGACAAGGCCGCCGAACTCACCGAGCTCAGCGCCCCCATTGCCGCGGCCTCCATCGCGCAGGTGCATCGGGCCAGGCTGCGTCCGCCGTCCGGTCCGGCCAGGGTCGTGGCCGTCAAGATCCTGCGGCCCGGCGTGAGCGAGCGGTTCATGGCCGATATCGAGAGTTTTTATGCCGCCGCGGGCCTGGCCGAACGCTTCGTGCGCTCGACCCAGCGCCTGCGCCCGACCGAAGTGGTGCGGACGCTGGATCGCTCCGCGCGGCTGGAACTGGATCTGCGGCTGGAAGCTGCGGCGATTTCGGAAATGGCCGAGAACATCAGGCAAGACCAGGGCTTCGTGATCCCGACCGTGTCCTGGGAACATGTGGCGCAAAACGTTCTAACCACCAGCTGGGTCGAGGGTATTCCCATCCGCGACCACGCAGCGCTCGATGCGGCAGGGGTGGATCGGCGGGCGCTGGCGGCCACTTTGCTGCAGAGCTTTTTGAAGCACGCCATTCGCGACGGGTTCTTTCACGCCGACATGCATCCGGGCAATCTGTTTGCCGATCCGCGCACGGGCGACGTGGTGGCGGTGGATTTCGGCATCATGGGGCGGATCAACCGGCGCGAGCGGCGGTTCCTGGCCGATATCCTTTATGGCTTCATCACGCGCAATTACCGGCTCGTGGCGGAGCGGCACTTCGATATCGGCTATGTGCCCAAGGACCAGTCGGTGGATGATTTCGCGCTGGCCATCCGCTCCATCGGGGAGCCGCTGCACGGGCGCACGGCCGGCGATATCTCGATGGCCAAGGTGCTGGGGCAATTGTTTGCCATCACCGAGCTGTTTTCCATGCAGACCAGGCCCGAACTGGTGCTGCTGCAAAAATCCATGGTGCTGGTGGAAGGGGTGGCGCGGGCGCTTGACCCGAACTTGGACATCTGGACGGTGGCCGAGCCGGTGGTGGGGGACTGGCTGCGCAAGGAAGAAGGCCCGCTCGGACGCATCCAGGATATCGGGGACCAGCTGGCGCTGGCCGGGGAAGCCGCAGCGCGCCTGCCCGCCATCATGGCGCAGGCCGAATTGGCGCTGGCCGACTACAACAAGAACAAGCGCGGGCGGCGCCAGAGCCCCATGCAGACCATGCTGCTGGGCCTTGTTGCCCTGGCCTGCCTGACGCTGGCGGTCGTGCTTTGGCGCCTGCTCACCATGGTGTCATGAGGGCAAAGCTTGTTCGCCCCGGCACTTGCCCATAGATTGCCCGACTGGTGAGGGGGGAGACTGCACGATGATGCTCAAGACATTCGGCAAGCTGGCCGTCATGGTCCTGCTGGGCGCAGCGCCGGGCGGGTGCATCGATGCCGATGTCGACGTGCAACTGACCAGCGACAGCACGGCCAGGGCCACCATCACGCAGGTGATGGGGGCGGATTTCTACGCCATGGTCAAGATGAACGCCGAGGAGATGGGCGAGGATCTGCCCGAGGAGGACAAGTTCTGTGCCCAGGGCGCGCTGACCGAAAACGATAACGGCACGGCCACCTGCGTCATCAAGGAGCAGGGCAGTTTTTCGCGGCTGACCATGGGCACGAGGGGCCAGACCGTTCAGTTCGCGCCGGGCGGGCCAGGGCTGGTGCGGGTGTCGCTGCCCACCGACAGCATGAAGAGCGAGATCGGCGCGGACCAGGCGATGGACGCGGAAACGCGCCAGATGGTGGAGGCGTTCTTTGCCGGGCGGGGGGTGACGATCCGCTTTGGCGGGCTCGAGGTCATCGACACCAACATGAAGCTTTCCGGCGATGGGCAATCGGCGGAGCGCAAGATCATGTTCCTGGACCTGCTGCGGAGCAAGGCCGACCTGCCCGCGGAACTCTATGCCGTCGTGCGGGTGCCCCGATGAGGGCAGACATCGAGATCAACCTGCGCTGGCTGCCCCATGGCGCGGGCCTGCCGCTGCCGGCGCACCAAACGGCGGGTGCGGCAGGAATGGATCTGCTGGCCGCCCTGCCGATGGAGCAGGACCTGGTGCTGGCCCCGGGGCGGCGGGCCTTGATCCCGTGCGGGTTTGCCATGGCCCTGCCCGAAGGGTTCGAGGCCCAGGTGCGGCCCCGTTCGGGGCTGGCGGCGCGCCATGGGGTGACGGTGCTCAACGCGCCCGGAACCATCGATGCCGATTACCGGGGCGAGGTGCAGGTCATCCTGATCAATCTGGGCGACGAGGATTTCGTGGTGCGGCGGGGCGAGCGGATCGCCCAGATGGTGGTGGCGCCGGTGATCGGCGCGCGGTTTGCAGTCCGGGAGAGGCTCGATGAAACCCAGCGGGGCAGCGGGGGCTTCGGCTCGACGGGGCGGCATGGCATTTAGCGCGGTGCGACATGGCCGGTGATCCATTTTCGCCCGACGAAACGCGGCGCTACGGGCGCCATCTGGTGCTCAAGGGCATGGGCGGCAGCGGGCAGCAGGCGCTCAAGGGCGCGCGCGTGCTGGTGGTGGGCGCAGGGGGGCTGGGAAGCCCCGCGATCGCTTATCTGGCGGGCGCCGGCGTGGGCGTGCTGGGGATCGTCGATCACGATGCGGTTGCGCTCTCGAACCTGCAGCGGCAGGTGATCCACAAGGTGGTCGGGGCGAACAAGGCAGAAAGCGCGGCCGCCTTTGCGCAGGCGCTCAATCCGCATGTGAAGGTGGTGGTGCATGCCCAAAGGCTGGACCGGGGGAATGCGGCGGCGCTGATGGCCGGGTATGACCTGGTGCTGGATGGCACGGATAACCTGGCGACGCGGCGCGCGGTGGCCGCGGCGGCCTTAGCCAAAGGGCTGGCGCTGGTGTCGGGCGCGGTGTCGATGTTTGACGGACAGGTGACGGTGTTTGCGCCGAGCGGGCCGGGCTTTGCAGCGCTGTATCCCGAGGAGGCCGAGGACGCGGACCTGCCCAGCTGCGAAGCCAGCGGGATTCTGGGACCGCTGACCGGGGTGATCGGAACCTTGATGGCAATGGAGGCCATCAAGCTGATCACCGGGATCGGCGAGCCGCTGATCGGGCGGGTGCTGACCTATGACGGCAAGGATGCGCGGTTTTCGGAGTTTTCCTATTGAGGGGGGCGGCGGGCCGCCCGGCCCTCAGGCGTCCGGGTGCTTGAACACCAGTGCCGCGTTGGTGCCGCCAAAGCCGAAGGAGTTGGACAGCACGAGGCCGAGGTCCACGTCGTCGCGCCGTTGCTGGAGGATGGGCATGTCGGCAAAGGCGGGGTCGAGATTGTCGATGTTGGCGCTTTGGGCGATGAAGCGGTGCTTCATCATCAGGATGGAATAGATCGCCTCGTGCACGCCGGTCGCGCCCTGGGAGTGGCCGGTCAGCGACTTGGTGGCGGAAATGGGCGGGCAGCTATCCTCGTTGCCGAACAGGGCGCGGATGGCTTCCATTTCCTTGAGATCGCCCACGGGCGTCGAGGTGGCGTGGGGGTTGATGTAGTCGATCTTGCCGCGCACGTTTTCGAGCGCCATGCGCATGCAGCGCTCGGCGCCTTCACCGGACGGGGCCACCATGTCCAGGCCATCGGAGGTGGCGCCGTAGCCGATCAGTTCGGCCCAGATGGTGGCGCCGCGGGCCTTGGCGTGCTCGTATTCCTCGAGCACCAGAACGCCGGCGCCGCCCGAGATGACAAAGCCGTCGCGGGCCGCATCGTAGCAGCGCGAAGCCCTTTCGGGGGTGGCGTTGAAGTCCGAACTCATGGCGCCCATGGCGTCGAACAGGTTGGACAGCGTCCAGTCGAGGTCTTCGTGACCGCCGGCAAAGACGATGTCCTGCTTGCCCAGCATGATCTGTTCCATGCCATTGCCGATGCAATGCTTGGAGGTCGCGCAGGCGGCGGTGATGGTGTAGTTGACGCCCTTGATGCCAAAGGCGGTGGCCAAGGTCGCCGAGGCGGTGGAGCCCATGGCCTTGGGCACGGCCAGCGGGCCGATGCGCTTGGGGCTGGTGTTCTTGCGCGTGGTATCGGCGGCTTCAACGATGGTGCGCGTGGAAGCGCCGCCCGAACCCATGACGATGCCGGTGCGCGGATTGGAGATGTCGGCTTGCTCGAGCCCTGCATCGGCAATGGCCTGCTGCATGGCGAGGTAGTTCCAGGCCGCACCCTTGCCCATGAAGCGGGTGACGCGCCGATCCAGGATTTCGAACGGATCCAGGCGCGGGTCGCCCTTGACCTGGCTGCGGAAGCCCAGATCGGCATAATCCTGGGCAAACACGATGCCGGGTTTGGCATGGCGCAGGCTTTGGGTCACCTCATCGAGCGAATTGCCGATGGAGGAAATGATACCCATGCCGGTGACGACAACTCGTCTCATCTAGTGCCTCGTTTGCTCGGGCGCCATTTCGATCAGCGCCTCATCTTGTTGGCCGTTCGCCCTTGGCTCAGCCGGCGATCTTCTGGTCCGTCATCTGGCTGTCGGTGAACAGGCCGACACGCAGATCCTTGGCCTCGTAGATGACATTGCCATCGGCCTTGACCCAGCCGTCGGCGATCCCCAGCGTCAGCCGGCCGCGCATCACGCGTTTCAGATCGATCCCGTATTCGACCAGTGCAACGTCGTTGGTGACCTGGCCGGTAAACTTAATTTCACCACCCAGCGCCCGGCCCCGGCCGGGCTGACCGATCCAGCTGAGGAAAAACCCCGTCATCTGCCAGATCGCATCAAGGCCAAGGCAGCCGGGCATGACCGGATCGCCCACGAAGTGGCATTTGAAGAACCACAGATCGGGATCGACATCGAGTTCGGCCCGGACCTGACCCTTGCCGTAGACCCCGCCGGTGTCATCGATATGGGTGATGCGATTGAACATCAGCATGGGCGGTGCGGGCAGGCGAGCATCGCCCTGCCCCGGCAATTCGCCGCGGCCATGCGCCAGCAATTCCTCATATCCAAATGCGTGTTGCCGCTCGGCCATGCCAAACATCCCGGTTAGGTCCAGAGTTTTGTCTCGTATAGAGGCCGGGGAAGTGGGTCAAGTCGGCCGGGGCTGCCGCTGGTGCCGATTGCCTGCCCGATTGGGGCCAGTGTGCCGCTTGTGTGATTTTTGCGACATCGTTATAAGAGGACAGTTTTTTGGCCATTTCGTCCCTTAAGGACCCAATGACAGATCGTTTCTCAACCGCCCGCGCCCTGCCCTCGCGCAAGCCCTGCCTGACCGCGGTATTGCGCATGGCGGGCCTTCGGCCCACACGGCAGCGCGTGGCGCTGGCCGAACTGCTGTTCGGCGGCCCGCATCGCCATGTCAGCGCCGAGCAATTGCACGGCGAGGCCGGCGAGGCGCACGTCAATGTCTCGCTCGCCACCATCTACAATACGCTGCACCAGTTTCACCAGGCGGGGCTGTTGCGCGAAGTGGCGGTGGATGCATCGCGCTCCTATTTCGATACCGATACGTCGGACCATCATCACTTTTACGTCGAGGACGAGCAGCGCATGATCGACATCCCGGCTTCGGCCGTGGAATTCGCGGCTTTGCCTGCAGCGCCCCAGGGCATGAAGGTGAGCCATGTCGACGTGGTGATCCGGGTGCGCCGGGCGGGCTAGGCGGTTTTTGCAAGCTGCGCCAGCGCGGACGGTTGTTGCGACAACCAAGCTCCACATCTCAGGCCGTGACAGCGCCGCGCGTATCCAGCATATTGCGGCCAGCGAAACAGTGGCAAGGGTGGCTAATGGGCCAAAAGGTCAATCTGAATGGCTATTTCGAGCGAATCGGGTTTGCCGGTTCCATCGCCCCGACCTTGGTGACGCTCGATCTGATCCATGCGTTGCATCCCGCAGCCATCCCGTTTGAAAACCTTGATCCCCTGCTTGGATTGCCGGTCAGGCTCGATCACCAGAGCCTGGAAAAAAAGCTCCTGAGCGAGCGGCGCGGGGGCTATTGCTTTGAGCAGAACCTGCTGCTGATGGCGATATTGCGCGAACTCGAATTCAATGTTCGCGGGCTTGCGGCGCGCGTGCTGTGGAACAGCCCGGCGGGAATGGAGGCGCCGGCGAACCACATGCTGCTGGCGATCGATATCGGGGGCACGAGCTATATCGCGGATGTCGGTTTTGGCGGGCTCACCCTGACCGCCCCGCTCAAGCTCAAGGCAGAGGTGGAACAGCGCACCCCGCACGAAACCTATCGCCTGCTCAATGAAGGGAGCGACTGGCGCCTTGAGGCAAGGATCGGAGAGGACTGGAAGCCGCTCTATGTCTTTGAGCTGAGCGAACAGGGGCTGGCGGACTATGAGGCGGCCAATGCGCGCCTGGCGGGCGATCCGGCATCCCCGTTCAGCCGGGAGCTGCGGGTGGCGCTCTCGCCCAGCGGCAAGCGCATTGCCCTGCACGACAACCGCCTGACGATCCATAGCGAGGGGGCAGCAGCGGAACAGCGCCTGTTGTCCAGCGTGCAGGAGATGCGCGCCGTGCTCGGGGATGTGTTCGGGCTGTCGCTGCCGCCGGCGGACCTGCTTGATCCCAAGCTGGAGGCAATTGTGGCGCGTGCGGCCCCGGCCGCGAGCCAATAGCCCGATTTGACTGCGCGGGTCTCGCGCGGCAACAAACTCGTGCTAAAAGAGCGTCCAATAACTGTTTTCAGGCAGCCATCTGCCGCGGCCCGGGCGCGTCCGGCGCTCACCTATCTCGACACAGGCTGCGCTCCGGTTCTTCCAAACCACGGCATCGGACGCACCGAAGCGCATTTTCAACCGGTCCAAGAGCCGCAGCGCAAGCGGCAGGGAGTTTCATCATGATCACTGTTTTCGGCTCGACCAATCTGGACCAGATCGGGACGGTGAGCCGCCTGCCCAAGCCGGGGGAGACCGTGGCGGGAGGCGTTTTTTCCATGGCGGCTGGCGGCAAGGGCGCCAACCAGGCCCTGGCGGCGCGCCGGGCAGGCGCCCAGGTGCGGCACATTTCGGCCGTGGGGCAGGATGCGTTCGCCGATCTGGCGCTGGAACTGCTCAGGGCCGCTGGCGTGGATCTGTCGGCGCTGCGCACCGTCGAGCAGCCAACCGGCATTGCCATGATCTTTGTGGACGGTGCGGGGGAAAACTGCATCGCGGTGCTGCCCGGCGCTAATGGCACGATGACGCCGCACGATGCCGAGCAGGCGCTGGCCGATACGCAGGGGGGCGTGCTGCTGCTGCAGCAGGAAATTCCGCAGGAGGCGAGCGAGCGGGCGCTGGACCTCGCCAAGGCGCGGGGCATGACTTCCATCCTCAATATCGCGCCGTTTCTTCCAACAACGCGCCAGGTGGCACACAAGGCCTCCATTCTGATCGCCAACGAAACCGAGTTCGAACTGCTCAGCGGGCGGCCGATGGCGGAGTTGGATGCGGCCATGCTGGAATGGTCGGACCAGCATGGGCAGACCGTTATCGTGACGCTGGGCGGCGATGGCGCCAAGGCAGCCCATGGAGGCCGCCTGATCGGTGTGCCCGCGCTCAAGGTGACGCCCGTGGACACGGTCGGGGCGGGGGATACGTTTTGCGGATA
>JAQGJI010000162.1 GCA_028290685.1 Devosia sp.
GCTCGAAATCGGGATCGCCAAAAACAACGTCGTGTTGCGGCATGTGGTCCTCCATCCCCATGCACAATCCGGCGGTCGCGGCGTTTGATCCTGATGCTAAACCCGTGTGAATAACGCCGGAAAACCAGACGCCGCGCCGCCCCCTATCGCACCTGGGATGGATGGCGCTGCGTGATCAGGGGAATGATGATTTCGCCTACCCCGATCACCACGTGCGGAAGCCAGACCCGGTCGGCAAAGCCGAACAACCATGGAGAGGCGGCCAGCAGCACGCCGCTGGCGACATCGAGCCCCAGATGGACCGGTACGGGGATCACCCTGAGCAGGCCCAGCTCATAATTGGTCAATGCGCTGTAGCCCAGCGCGCCCAGGCCCAAAATCATGGGCACCCATTGGGCCGCCGTTCCATCGGCGAAGCCTAACAGGAACGGCGCCACAACAAGCAGGGCACCCACCACATAGTCGATGATGCCGTGGACCCGGGTTGAAATCATGAGTGTTCTCCCGCTCTGTATCGCCCGGGCGCCACTGGGCTGAATAGGCCGCTACTGGTTGTCCTGGGCGCCGGACTTTTCGTCCTTGCCGGCGGGCGGGGTCTGACCATTTTTCGGGGGGTTGTTCGTCGCTTCTCCGGGGGTGGTGCCCCAGTTGGTCCCGGGCGTTTGCCCGCCGCCGCTGACGTTTTTGAGCTGCTCCTGTTGACGGTCGGTCTTGCTCATCTGTCGTCTCCTTTGTTGGAGATGGATAACACGCCGCGTCCGTTTGGGTTGCAGGCAAGCTAATGCTGCAACTGATCCGCAGTCCAGCGCATTGCAGACAGAGCACTGGTTGCGGCGTTAGCGCTGTCCCCCACCTAACCAACATGACCCAGATGATGCGGTAAAATGACCTTAGCTTATCGAGTGGTGAACTTGCGTGTCGATCCCAGCACCGCGGCGGAATTTATCATCGAAGGTGCCCGAACGCCCGAAGATGCAGCCCGCGAGGCTTTGGGGCTCCGCCTGATCAGGAGCGGCAGCAAGCGAGACCTTGCGGCCCGTGTCTACTGGCAGCATGTCGGCCAGCCGCTCAACATGGTGCGCCTCTATACCAAGGTCACCGACCGCTGAGCCTTGCGCGCAGCGTCTCCAGCGCCGTCGCACGGCAGCGCGAAACGCCAGGCATCCCTGCTGCCGCTGACAAGCCAAACCCACATCTGCGGCCAAACCACAGCATCGTGTGACCTATCATGGGTTATGATCGAGCCATCTGCACTCGGTTGCCGAACCCGCCCATGACCTCGAAGTGCTGCGCGCCCGGGCAGCATTGCGCGCAACCTCTTGGGGTGGTCGGCATTGACATGGCAGCGACCCCGAGGGCCTGGACCGTGGCCGTCCAACACGCGGTCGCCCGCCAAACCAGGCCAGGTCAGAAAGGTTGTGCAAAAATGGCACGTGAAGGGCTCCCCAGCGGCAAGGGCACATCGCCTCATCTGGACGTAGCCGATCCTCATCCGTCCGCCGAAGAGGATTATGACAAGATCCCCCATCCCGGTGGAGCAAATCCGCCCGACGCCCATGAGATTGGCCCCAACAGCTATGCCCACAACGGCAAGGCACCACCTCGCCCCCAGAGCAAAGGTTCAAAGCCCAAATGATCTCGGTCAAGCTCGATGATGAACTCCTGGACGGCATCGAAGGGTTCATCGCCGACCGCGACGAACTACCCAGGGGCCGGATGAGCTTTGATGACGCCATCAATGTCATCGTGCGGGACTGGCTGATGGGGCAGGGCTATATCGAGCTCCCCGGCGACACGGATCCCATTACCCCTGCGCTCGAAGCCGCCATGGTCCCGAAATAACTCACCAGCGCTCAGCGTTTACGGCGGTCCGCCCATCTGAGCAGAAGCGCTGCCGGCGCCGCAAAGACCAGTGCGCTGAGCGAAAACTGCTTGCGCTGGGGTTTTGGGGCAAGCTCGGCCGCGGTTTGGTGTTCCACCTTGTCGCGCTCCAAGGGCCAAACCCGTCCAACATTGTCGGCCATATGGGCGCCCCGTTCACCCAGTGGCTGCTCTTCTCCGGTCGTTGAATCCTCGGCAGTCTGGTGCTCGATCTCGGAATTGAGTTCCGCCCCGATCAGCACCAGGGTCGTGGAAATCCACAGCCAGGTCATCAGCCCGATCACCGCCCCCAACGAGCCGTAGGTCGCGGTGTTGTCGTTGAAGTTGGTGACATACCAGGAAAATGCCACCGAGGTCAGACCCAGCGCCAGGACGGCAAAGATAGCCCCTGGCGTGATCCACCGCCATTTGGCCTGCTGGCGGCTGGCGCCCCAGCGGTAGAGGGCGGCGATGCCAAGGGAAAGCACACCCAGCATGGCCAGGTAGCTGAAGACCCGTATCGTCCACTGCAAGCCCTCGCCGCCGGGCAGGTACTGCAAAAGCACCGGAACCAGCAGCACCACGCTCAATACCAGGACGGCCGCGATCGCCCCGCCGAACGTGAACAGCAGGGCAAGCCCGTTGAACACAACAAAGGAGCGCCGTTCCTGCTCGTGGTAGGCAACGTTCATGGCCTCGAACATGGCCTTGACGCCGGCGCTGGCACTCCACAGCGCGATGGCGAGGGAAACGATCAACGTAGCACCCAGCGTGTCAGTGCTTTTTGCCGTCAGCCGGGTCAGCTGGTCCCGCAAGATCTCCAGGCCCCCCGGAGGCACCAGCCCGGAGAGCAGCTGGATGTGGTCCAGAACGCTTGAGCGGTCGTTGAACAGCCCGTAAATCGAGACAAATGCCGACAGGGTCGGCACCAGGGCGAGCAGCAGGTAAAACGTGACGCCGGCAGCGGTGAGCAGGGTATGATCCTGCGTAATGCCCCGGTAAAGCCGCCAGAGGATGTCTTTCCATCCTGACGGCGGGATCTTGGTCGGTGCATCCGCCTGGCGCCCGCGTCCCCGCTGGCGAGCATAGATTTCGTTGGTATCGGTGCTCATCGGGCTTACCCAAACAAAAAACGGGAGGCGCTAGCCTCCCGTCGTGAACATGCGCCCTAATGAGCAATGCCTGAGCTTGGGCTTCCGCCCGAGCCGCTGCTGGTCAGGCCATCCTTGGCCTTGTGGTAGATGTCGCCGGCCTTGCTGCTGGCGGTTTCATAAAGCTCGGTGGCTTTTTCCTTGCCCTGATCGTAGAGCCCGGCAGCCTGTTCGCTGGCCATGCCTTTCACACTGTCGGCAGCTTCGCCCATCAGTGCGTCTTCCTGGTCGGTGTGGGGCAGGGTGGACCCCAGAGCCGCCCCGAGGGCAAAGGCAAGGGCACCGCCCACCAAGGGCTGATCCCGGAACTGGGTCATCAGGGTCTGGTTGAGGCTGCCCATATGGTGCTGCACCGCGGCACCGGCTCTGCCCGCCTGATGGCGGCCACTGCCTGCTGTGCTGCTGACGGCATCGCGGGCATCGTGCATTTTTTCGCGCGCCATGCGCCAGGTATGGGAAGCCCAGTTGGTCGCTTCTTCGAGCAGGTTGCCCGCTTCATCGCGAATCTGCTCGATACGGCCACCTGCACTATCGGTGAACCCGCGGAAGCGGTTGCCCGCATCGTCCATGAAGTGACCTGCACGGCGCCCGTGCGTGTCGGTGGCTGCACGGAATTTCTTGCCTGCGTCGTCCACGAAATGGCTGAAGCGGCCGCCTTTTTCGTCGGTGGAATAGCCGGTGCGACGGATCGAGCCAGATACGGACGTTACGGGATATTCCACATCGTCATAGTCGTAATCGGTGTAGTCGTAGTCATCGGCGCCGCCGGTATAGCCACGGTTGGCGTTGATGGTATCGTCCCATTGACGGTCCGAATAAGCGCGCGAGCCGTTGGACGAGCCATTGGCTGGCTTGGCCATCAGCCAGGCCAGGCTAACGCCCAGCAAGGCCACTGGCAGCGGATTGGCGGTTACCTGGCGCTGCAGCGTCGACACGAATTCGCCGCCGCCGCCCTTGGTATAGGCCAGCAACTCATCGACCATCTGTCCAGGCGACAATTTCTGCTGGATCTGGTCGATCGTGTCCTCGACCTTGGTGCGCTGCATTTCGATTTCGCGCTGAAGTTCAGCTGCGCTTTTATGGTCGCTGTCGTAAGCCATTAGAGCCTCTCCTTAACAATGTCGGCATCGCGGCTAAGGGATGCGGTGGTGCGGTTGAGATTGAGATTGCTCGCCTTGAGGGTGCTGAGGCCCTTCTTGATGAACACATAGGCAATGATGCCAACCACGATGGTCACGATGCCCGCAGCGATTGCGTTGGACATGGCGGGGTCCATGCCCTGGTTGATGAAAAACGAAGCCAGCAGCGATACGATGGCACTCAGCAGGACGCCGAGCGCACCGAGTGCAAGGACCGCCCCGATCGCCAGGGAAACGATGCCCCCGACGGTCTCGGAAATCTTCTCCGATGCCTCGGCCTTGGCGAGCTGGATTTCCTTGCGGAACAGGCCCGAGATATCGTTGGCAAGTCCACCCAGCAGTTCGGCCAGTGGCCGGCCTTCATTAACCTGCGACATCATTCATCTCCCGACAGATTCGAGCGGGTCCCGTAAGTGTTTGATGTGCCTGACCCGGTGCCCGTCCCCGAGCTCGAGCCAAGGCCCGACGAAGAGCTCGAGCCAAGGCCGGACGAGGAGCCGGAGCCAAGGCCGGATGAGGCGCTCGAACCAATCCCGGAAGAAGAGCTCGATCCAATGCCCGGGGAGGAGCTTGATCCCAGACCCGACGAGGAAGCCGTTCCCGGGCCGGTCCCGGCGCCTGTGCCCGATCCCGCTGCCGAACCCGACCCGTAGGTGCTGGTTGCACCAGGCCGGTAGCTGCTGCCGGAGGATGCTCCGGTGCCATAAGCGGTGGAGTTACCGGTATAGTTGTTGGACTGGCTGCCCGAAAACTGGCCGGCCGACCCGGCAGCGCTGTCCCGGCGGTGCGCCGATGCCATGGCGAACCGGCTGGCAACAAACCCGGCCAGGGCGGCCGCGCCCAGGAAGGCGAGTGGTTGACTGCGGCCAAAGCTTTGCGCCATGCCCATCAGGTCGTCGACGTCCTTGTTTTGGACAGTGGTGCCAAACTTGGTCAGACCCGATGCGAGATCGCGGGCGTAGCGTGCCACCATCTGCTGGTCGTTGCTGTCCAGTTCTTCGGCGACTTTGCTGATCGCGGAGGCAACGCCGGTGATCTGACCGGCCGCCAGATCCTTCTGTTCGGACGCAAAGGATTTTGCCTTGTCCGTTACCTGGTGGATCTGCTCGCCTGCCTGCTGCTTGAGGTGGGCAACATCGCCGGCAGCCTTCTGGGCAATTGCCTCCAGATCGCGCTTGGCGGTTTCAGCGGCGCTGCCCAGATCCTCTTTGGCGCGGTCCTGGATTGGCGAGGTGGTGGTGCCAGTGCTGGTGCCTGGCAAGTTCATGGAATCGTCGGTGCTCATCTGGAAGTTCCTCCAAGGCGTATGAACTACCCTTGCAGTTGCAAGTTGCGGGCCCAACGGCCACGTGGGCCCCTAAGTTCCGCACAAACTTCAACGCCGCCCTGAGCTGCAGGGCCCTGCCGGATTGCCGGTTGCACTGGCTTCCCGGCGCACGCGGGATCGGTTTTCCGGAGCACACCAACAGGGCAGGCAAACCGGGTGCTCTTCAGGGATGGCGATGGCTGGTGCGGTGCAATTTCCAGCCACGAGCTGTCGCCGCCGGCCGTGATGCCGCCCTTGGCCCGCTGCAGCCGCAACAGTGGACATCTCGGGCGGGGGCGAGCCGGTGCGCCGGCCGGTTCATGTCCTTGCCCATTTTTTTTCCCCGGCGCTTGATCTGCCCGATACTGCACATTAAGCTTTTCCAGTCGCCTAGAACTTGCACCAAAAAAAACAGGGCGGCGTGGGGAGATTTCAGCATGGCCATCCGCATTGCGGTCGGGCAATTTCACGAGCTGAGCGAAGAGCGCTTGCGCTTTGCAACGCAGATCGGGGCCACTGGCCTGCAGATGAACAACCCGACCCTGCCGGGGGACACGCGCTGGGAACAAGCCGATGTTCGCGCGCTGGTCGAGCAGGTCGAAGCTGCCGGGCTCAAATTCGAGGCCATCGAGAACGTGCCGACCCATTTCTATCACAAGGCCATGATGGGGCTCGACGGCCGCGACGAGCAGATCGAGAACTACCAGGCCACCATCCGGGCCGTCGCGCGCGCCGGCATTCCGGTTCTTGGCTACCATTTCATGCCCAATTCGGTCTGGACCACCAACCGCAGCGGAACCACCCGGGGTGGCGCTCAGGCGCGCCAGTTCGACATGGCCGTGGTGGAGGCCAACAGCGACAATCTCGAGCTGCTCCGCTCGTTCATGCCCACCACCCTGGGCCGGGCTTCCTCCATGCCCCTGTTCGGCAAGGATGGACCGGTGATCACCGAAGAGCAGATGTGGGCCAACTACGAGTATTTCATCAAGGCGGTGCTGCCCGTGGCCGAGGAGGAGGGGCTCAAGCTTGCCCTGCACCCCGACGATCCCCCGGTGCCCATGCTGGGCGGCGTGGCCCGCCTGTTCTATCGGCCCTGGGGCTTCAAGCACGCCTATGAGCTGGCTGGCCAGTCCTCGTCCTGGTCGCTCGATCTGTGCCTGGGCTGCTGCTCGGAAATGGTTGGCGGCAAGGCCAATGTTTCTGAAATGATCGAGTTTTTCGCGCCCAAGGGTGCGATCTCCTACATCCACTTTCGCGACGTGCAGGGCTCGGTTCCCGATTTCACCGAATGCTTCATCGGCGACGGCAATTTCGATCCGGCCGAAGTCATCGTGCTGCTTGCCAAAAACAATTTCGACGGCTTCCTGCTCGATGATCACGTTCCCAAGATGGACGGCGACAGCGACTGGAACCACCGCGGCCGTGCCCATGCCATCGGCTACATGCAGGGCCTTGTGCGCATGGCGGAGTTCTTGAAGGCGCTGTGATGGGGGTGACTTTGGAGTGCTCGCAACCTTCCCCCGCCACCGGCATTGCCCGGCCGCCCCGGACTTGATCGGGACCGGGCCATCGAGCGATGCCGCTCTGTTCCATGCACCGCCCGGACACGCCGGGCGGTGACGGGCTACGCGATCGAGATCTAACCTAGACGAGCTCCGGAGCTTCCATGCCTTCTGCCTTGTTTTACGTCGGTTGCTGCAATCGTGCCTTGGGCTATGTCAAAAACCCTGCCGGCAAAGGGATATCCGCCTTCCGCCTCGATCTTGCGACCGGCAGCGTCCAGGCCCTGGGCATAACCGAGGGCATCGACAATCCAACCTTCCTTGAGGTCGCGCCGGACGGCAGATCGCTGTCGGCCATCAGCGAAGTGGCGGGGCGGAACGAGGGCGATATCACCGCCTATGGCATTGACCCCGACACTGGCGAACTGACCTACCTCTCCCGGCAACCAACCCGCGGCGATGGCACGGCCCACACCAGCCACGACAAAAGCGGCCGCTTTGCCGCCATTGCCAATTATTCCGGCCTGCCCGCCCAGGCCAAACCCAACCAGTCCATCGCCATCTATCCACGCGACCCGGACGGCACGTTGCGCCCCCCGGTGTCGGAGGTGCGCCACCACGGCAGCGGCCCCAACGCCCAGCGCCAGGAGCGCCCCCATGCCCATTGCGTGCGCTGGACGCCGGACAATCGCTTCGTTGTTGTCGCTGACCTGGGCATCGACCGGCTGCTGGTTTACCGCTTCGATCAAACAAGTGGCGCTCTGACACCGCATGGCGAAACCCTGCTGCCGCCCGGCTCGGGCCCGCGCCACTTCCGCTTCCACCCCAGCCTGCCGTTCGCCTATCTGGTGAACGAGCTGACCTGCACCCTGGCAAGCCTTGCCTTCAACGCCGAGGCGGGCACGTTCGAAATCCTGGCGATCGAGCCCACCACACCTGAACCCGTGCCGGGCAATTCCTGCTCGGCCATCGACATCGCGGCAGGCGGCAACCACCTTTATGTCGGCAATCGCGGCCATGACAGTTTAAGCGGCTTTGCCATCGACCGATCGAGCGGCATAGCGCGCCTCATCGGCACCACGCCATGTGGCGGCCGCGTCCCACGGGACTTAGCCTTTGACCCCACGGGGCAGGTTCTTGTGGTCGCCAACCAGGACAGCGATCTGATCACGCTGTTCCGCCATGCGCCGCAAACCGGTGCGCTGGCCCCGCTGGGTGCTCCGATCCCCAGCGGTTCGCCGACGGTCATCGCCTTTCACCCCATCACCCGCTGAGGCGCTTTCGTGAAGATCACCGGCATCACGCCATTTCCAGTCTGGGTCGGGCATCGCAACCAGCTCATTGTCAAGATCGATACCGACGAGGGCATCTTCGGCTGGGGCGAGAGCGGGCTGTCGGGCCGCGAAAAGGCAGTGGTCGGCGCCATCGAGCACTTCCGCGAGTTCCTGGTTGGCAAGGACCCGATGCGCATCGGCGCTATCTGGCAGGAGCTGTACCGCAGCCAGTATTTCGAAGGCGGCCGCGTTCTGCTTGCCGCTCAGTCGGCGATCGACATTGCCCTGCATGATATCAAGGGCAAGGCGCTGGGCGTTCCGGTCTACGAACTGCTTGGCGGCAGGCAGCGTGATCACATCCCCACCTTCGCGTCCACGCCCGCCATTACGGGGCCCGAAACGATCGAGGCCGCCCAGGCCCTGGTGGCCCGCGGCTGGAACGCCATCCGCTTTTTCCCGGCCGCCTGGGGCGATGGGCACACCATCTTCGAGCCCCGCGAATCGATTGGGCAAACCGCCAAATTCCTCGTCGGGGCGCGCGAGGCTCTGGGGGAGGAGGTGGTGCTCGGCATCGATTATCACCATCGCCTCAACGTCGCCGAAGCCGCGAGCTTTTGCCAGAAAATGCCTTCCGGCACGCTCGATTTCCTTGAAGAACCCATTCGCGACGAGACGCCCGAGGCGTACCAGGCCCTGCGCCGGCTTACCGATGTGCCCTTCGCCATCGGCGAGGAGTTTGCCAGCAAATGGCAGTTCCTCCCCTACATCGAGCGCGATATCCACCAGTTCAACCGGCTTGATATCTGCAATGTGGGCGGCTTCACCGAAGCCATGAAAATCGCCGGCTGGAGCGAGGCGCATTATGTCGATCTGATGCCCCACAATCCGTTGGGTCCCATCTGCACCGCCGCAACGATCCACCTTTCGGCCGCCATAGCGAACTTTTGCTGGCTCGAAACCCGCGCCAACGCAACCGATCTGTATTCGGGCACCCCCACCGCCGAAATGTTCCCGCGCATGCCAATGCTCGATGGGGCCATCTACCAGGTCAGCGACGCGCCCGGCCTGGGCATTGAAGTCGATGAAACGCTTCTCACCAAAGCCAGCTTCAAATTTTGGGAAGCCCCCCACCTCCGCCGCCGCGACGGCTCGGTGACCAATTGGTGAGGTGCCAACCAACTTTTAACCAAACGCGCCTGGGCGCCATCCCTGCCCATCGGTGGTGTCGCCCCGCCTTGAGCGAAGCCCCATCCCGGGACCGCGCCCCAGCCGCAAGGGGGCTCGGCAATTGCCTCGCGTCTGCGCAAGAGGAACCACGATGAAACAGCTCGCCGCACTCATTGTGATGACGCTGGCCACTTCGGTCTCCGCCCATGCCCAGAACACCCCCGGCAGCGTAGTCCCGGGCACCGTACCCTTCGACATGCGCGTCCTCGCTACCGGACTTGAGGGGCCTTGGGAGCTCACCTGGGGCCCTCACGGCAAGCTCTGGGTCACAGAGCGCACCGGGGGGCGCATCACCGAAATCGATCCGGATACCGGCTCGAAAAGGACGCTGATCGAACTCGAGGAGGTTTCCGCCCCCGGCGGGCAGGACGGGCTTCTCGGCCTTGCTCTGGATCCGGGCCTGCTTGAGGGCGGCAATGGCTACGCCTACACCGCCTACACCTATGTCGATGCGGCGCGCGGCGCCGACCCGGCCGTGTCGAACGCCGCCAGCCCCTATCGATTCCTGTACGCCAAGATCGTGCGGCTGCGCTACG
>JAQGJI010000165.1 GCA_028290685.1 Devosia sp.
GCCCTTAGCCCAAACCGTGCCGCTACATCCGGCGCATAGCGCAGCAGATCGGGCCGCAGCTTGATCAGCGCCAGATCCTTGACCTTGGCTTCCAGCATCACGTCGAACTCCAGCCCTGCCGCCACCCGCATGAAGGTGATGAACTCGAACGGATTGACGAAATCGGCATGGCCCGTCCACACTGGCGCCGCGTTCACGCTCACCGATCTGCCGGTTGTCCGGTCCTTGCGCACCAGCTGCCGCAACTCGGTGCGGGGCGACGAAAAATGCACCTTGGGGCGAACGCCATCGGGCCAGGTGCGCAAAATGGCCTCCAACGTCCTCCGCATGTCGGAACCTTCTGGATTGAGGCACCAGAAATGCTGGTGATCAAAGATCAGCCGCACGCCGGTTTGCTCGTGAATCCACAACACATCTGCCGCCGAAAACCGCAGATCGTCGTGTTCCAGCACCAATCGCCGTCGCACCGGCTCGGGCAGGGTAGGCCAAGTGTGAGCCCAGCGGGCCCGCGCCGCATCCTTGTTGTCATAGACCCCGCCGACATGCACCACCAGAACTGCCTCGGGACCCAGCCCCATCAGATCCAGCATCTCCGCCTGTGAAGCCAAATCCCAGATGCTCTTGCGCACCAGAGTCTGGTCCGGGCTGTTGAGCACGATGAACTGGCTAGGGTGAAACGACAGCCGCAAACCCTGTGCCCGCGCCTTGGCGCCGATTGCTGCCAGATCCGCCGCACTGTCGCGCACCATGGAATGAAACTGGGGCATGTCTGGATGGGTCGCATAGGGCGCCAAATCCGATGACATTCGATACATGCTGACCTTGTGCTTGGCCAAATAGTCGAAGATCGCCTCGAGATAGCCAAGCGATACCTTGAGGTGTGGCTGGCTGGTCGACCGCCGGGCATCGTGGCTTTTCAGGTCGGGACTGCCCATGATTTTGACAGGTATGCCGAGCCGCATTGGCAATAGACTCATGCTGACCTCCTGGACTGCAATGATCGCGCGGTCCATCGCGTTCCGCATGACCGGCTTGCCTCCTGGCCATTCCACCCTGAGGAGAGCCATGCTAACCACGCCCCATGCGCGTATCAGAATTTGACTTCGACCTGCCCGAGAACCTCATCGCCCTCCATCCGGCCGAGCCGCGCGACAGCGCCCGGCTGCTGCTGGTCGATCCCAAGGCTGGGCTCAAGGACCTCCATATTCCAGATCTGCTCTGGCTGCTCAGGGATGGCGACGTGCTGGTCGTCAACGACACCCGCGTGCTGCCGGCCGAATTGCGCGGAACCCGCCTTCGCGGCGAAAACCGCGCTGGAGTTTCCTTCAATCTGCACAAGCGCGTTGACGCCCACACCTGGCGCGCCTTCGCCCGGCCCGCCAAGAAGCTTGCGCTGCTTGACGAGCTCCAGCTTGGCAATGGCGGCTCCGATGCGCTCAAGGCCCGCGTGGCCGGCAAGGGCAACACGGGCGAAGTCACCCTCGAATTCGAGCTTGGCGGGGCCCAACTCGACGAAGCGATCAAGGCTCATGGCGCCATGCCGCTCCCCCCCTATATCGGCGCCAAGCGCGACGTAGAAGAGCGCGACCTTGTTGACTACCAGACGGTCTACGCCGCCAACGACGGCGCAGTTGCGGCGCCCACGGCCGGCCTTCATTTCACCGAGAGCCTGCTCCAGCAACTCGCCGACAAGGGCGTTACGCTCGAGCGCGTCACGTTGCACGTGGGGGCAGGGACCTTCCTGCCCATGAAGGTGGACGACACCGAAGATCACGTCATGCACGCTGAATGGGGCGAACTGACCCAGGCCACCGTCGAGCGCATCAACGCCAAACGCGCCTCGGGCGGCCGCGTCATCGCCGTAGGCACCACAAGCCTGCGCCTCCTCGAAACGGCCTCACGCGCTACCGGCACCCTTCAGCCGTTTATCGGCGACACCGACATCTTCATTACGCCCGGCTTCCGTTTCCATGCGGTAGACGCGCTCATGACCAATTTTCACCTGCCCAAATCGACGCTGTTCATGCTCGTCAGCGCCTTTGCAGGGCTGGACGTGATGAAACAAGCATACGCCCACGCGGTACGGGAGGGGTACCGGTTCTATTCCTACGGGGACTCATCGCTGCTGCTGCGGGCGGAGTTTGAGCAAGACTAGCCACAAACGCGGTGTGACCACGGTCTTGAGCCGTGCCCCATCTCGAGATGGTGGATCGCCGCTGCAAACAACTTTCGGTTGGGAAACGATAACAAGGTGGGTCCCGGCTCAGGGCCGGGACGACGTCGCGTGCATGACCTCTTCCGTCGTCCACCATGAACGTTTAGAACCCGCGCCATGAACGCTCAAACCAGTGCCCCGACCAAACAAGTCACTTTCTCGCTCATCGCCTCCGACGGCATGGCGCGGCGCGGCCGCATCGACACGCCACGCGGCGATATCCAGACCCCGGCCTTCATGCCCGTAGGCACCGCCGGCACAGTCAAGGCCATGTACCCCGAGCAGGTGCGTGAAACCGGCGCCGATATTCTGTTGGGCAACACCTACCACCTGATGCTGCGCCCTGGCGCCGAGCGCGTCGCCTCGCAGGGCGGCCTGCATGATTTCATGGATTGGCAGCGCCCCATCCTCACCGACTCTGGCGGGTTCCAGGTCATGTCCTTGGCCCAGCTGCGCAAGCTCACCGAAAGGGGCGTAACCTTCCGCTCCCATGTCGATGGCTCGAGCCACGAGCTTACGCCCGAGCGCTCCATCGAAATCCAGACCCTGCTCGATAGCGACATCATCATGCAACTCGACGAATGCTTGAAGCTGCCTGCCGAGCGCAAGGAGATGGAACGTGCCATGGAGCTCTCGCTCCGCTGGGCCGCCCGATCCAAGCAGGCATTCAACAACCAGCTCAACCGCGCCCTGTTCGGTATCGTGCAGGGTGGTGACGATCCCGAACTGCGCGCCCGATCGGCTCAGGGCCTCAAATCCATCGGCTTTGATGGCTATGCCGTTGGTGGCCTCGCCGTGGGGGAGCCGCAGGACGTCATGTTCCGCGTCATCGAAAACATCACGCCCGAGCTGCCAACCGAGCGCCCGCGCTATCTCATGGGCGTCGGCAAGCCCGACGATATCCTTGGCGCCATCGGCCGGGGCATCGACATGTTCGATTGCGTTCATCCTACCCGGGCCGGCCGGCACGGCCATGTCTATACCAGGTTCGGCGTCATCAATCTGAAGAACGCCCGGCATCGGGACGACCATCGGCCGATCGATGAGCAATCGCCAAATCCCAATTGCCGCCGCTGGAGCCGCGCCTATCTGCATCACCTCGTTAAGACAGAAGAGATTTTGGGCGCGATGATCCTTTCCCAGATCAATCTCGCCTATTATCAAGAGCTGGTGCAAGGCTGCCGGATCGCGATCGAGGGCGGCCGCTTCACCGACTTTGCGGCAGAGACGCGCGCGGCATGGGCTGCCGGCGATCTGCCGGTTATTTGACGTTCAGGAAGGGTTTGATCGACATGGCGAAATCAGGACGCAAGGCCGGCTTCTCGAACCTCGACAAGCACCGCAAACGGCTCGAAGAGCAGCCGATGCGCGTGCAGTTCGCCATCGATCCAAACCGTTTCATGCGCTATTCGGCGACCGGCGCGGGCATTCTGCTGGACTACAGCAAGAACCGGATCGATGAAGACGCAATGGCCGCCTTGTTCGACCTGGCCCGCGCCGCCGGGGTCGAAGAACGCCGCGACCAGATGTGTGAAGGCGAGCACATCAACATCACCGAAGATCGCGCCGTCATGCACATGGCGCTGCGCTATCAGGGCGACAAGCCGGTGCCGGTCGATGGCAGGGATGTGATGCCGGATGTGCGAGCGGTCCTGTCCGCGATCGGGAACTACACCGATGCCGTTCGCTCCGGCCAGATTCGCGGTCACGGCGGCGAGCAGTTCACCGATATCGTCAATATCGGCATCGGCGGCTCCGACCTGGGGCCCGCCATGGTCACCCTGGCCCTGGAGCCCTATACAAGGCCCGACCTGCGCGCCCACTACGTTTCCAATGTCGATGGCGCGCACATCCATGACACGCTCAAGCGCCTCGACCCCAAAAAGACCCTGTTCATCGTTGCGTCGAAAACCTTCACCACCGACGAGACCATGACCAACGCCAATACGGCACGTGAATGGGTCGCCGACACGCTTGGCGAAGAGGCGGTGGGCAACCACTTTGCTGCGGTCTCCACCAATATCGCTGCCTGCGCCAAGTTCGGTATCCGCGAAGATCGCATCTTTGGCTTCTGGGACTGGGTCGGCGGCCGCTATTCGGTATGGTCGGCCATTGGCCTGCCGATCGCCCTCGCAGTCGGCTATGACAATTTTGCCAAGTTCCTGCAGGGCGCCGACGCCATGGACCGGCACTTTCTCTCGGCACCGCTCGAGCGGAACCTGCCGGTGATTATGGCGCTGCTCGGGGTTTGGTATCGCAACGTCTGGGGCTTTTCCACCCAGGCCGTGCTGCCCTACGATC
>JAQGJI010000185.1 GCA_028290685.1 Devosia sp.
GGCGGGCCGCTTCGGCGCGAGCCATCTCCTCGTAGGAGGTGTAGGTGCGGTCCGCGGCCAAGCCGATATTTCGGCCCGATTCCATCGCGACGTCGGGGCGAGAGGATAGCGCCCCCGCGACCAGCTCATAATCGCCGTCGATACGGGCAGCCACACGGTGGACATAGCCGATGAAAGCTCCCGTACCGCCGCCAACCATGCCCAGCCGAATGCGTCTTGCGCCGTTTTCTGCCATTTGGCTGCTCCTTATGCCAGTCCGAGAATTTTGCGATTGGCCGCCAGATCTGTACCGGCCGAGGCGAAATCGTCAAAGGCGTGCTCAGTAACTCGAATGATGTGGTTCTTGATGAACTCTGCGCCTTCCCGCGCACCATCTTCGGGGTGCTTGATGGCGCATTCCCATTCGAGCACGGCCCAGCCGGCAAAATCATATTGTGCCATCTTGGAGAAAACGGAGGCGAAATCGACTTGGCCGTCGCCAAGCGAGCGGAAGCGCCCTGCCCGGTTGATCCAGCTCTGATACCCGCCGTAAACGCCCTGGCGCCCGGTGGGGTTGAACTCGGCATCCTTGACGTGGAACATCTTGATCCGCTCGTGGTAGATGTCGATGTAATCAAGATAATCGAGCTGCTGCAGCACGAAGTGGCTGGGATCATAAAGCAGATTGGCGCGTGGGTGGTTGTTCACGCGCTCAAGGAACATCTCGTAGCTGACGCCATCGTGCAAATCCTCGCCGGGATGGACTTCATAACAGACATCTACCCCACTTTCATCGAACGCGTCGAGAATGGGCGTCCAGCGGCGGGCGAGTTCGTCAAAGGCTTCCTCGACGAGGCCAGCGGGGCGCTGGGGAAATGGATAAAGGAACGGCCAGGCCAGGGCGCCCGAGAAGGTGGCGTGCTCGGTCAACCCAAGGTTCTGTGACGCCTTGGCCGCCCAGTGCAATTGCTGCACCGCCCATTCCTGGCGCGCCTTCGGGTTGCCATGCACGGAGGCCGGAGCAAAGCCATCCAGCATGGTGTCATAAACCGGATGAGCGGCGACAAGCTGACCCTGAAGATGGGTCGAGAGTTCAGTGATCTGAATGCCGTGGCTGGCCGCAGTGCCCGCCAGTTCATCGGCATAGGTCCTGGACGTGGCCGCTTTTTCAAGATCGATCAGGCTGCCGACCCAGGTGGGGATCTGCACGCCTTTGTAGCCGTACCCGGCGGCCCAACCACATATGGCATCAAGGGAATTGAAGGGGGCGGAGTCGCCGGCAAACTGGGCCAGGAAAATAGCTGGCCCCTTGATGGTGCGCATAGGTGAAGCTCCTCACTGTGGCCCGGGCTCAGTAGCGAAGCCCGCTTTTTTTGGTCGGGGTATTGTTTGACAGGCTCATAAGCCTGTCAACGCGACGCAGATCGAATTCTGCTTACTTCAGCAGGGCTTGGGCATCTTCCGGGCGCAAGGCGAGCGGACGTTCGCAAGTGGTTGAGAGCGTTATGACCTGCCCTGTTTCCCCCGCCTTGAGCAGGCTGGTCATGACGTCGACGGCGTGCAGCGCAACATCCAGTCCACACCTTGCCCGATATCCGGCATTGATCGAAGCCATCATGTCGGCCAGACCCGCAGTGCGATAATTGGCGCGAGGGACAGGCTTGTCGAGTTCCTGGTTCGGCTTGCCGAACGGGTGGTCCCACGGGGTGACGGTGGTGCGCTCACCGGCGATGTTGGTGGTGACGAGGTCGCCGCCAAAGAAGTTCGGATCGGGCACAAAGATCGTCCCATCGGTCCCATACAGCTCGATATTGTGGTGGCCGTGGGCGGCAACGTCCCAGCTGGCGCCCATGGTGATGATGGCACCCGAGACAAATTCCAAAACACCATGGATTGTCGTTGGCGTGCCAACCTTCACGAAAGTTCCCTTGTAGGGACCTTCGGCGGTCACTTCGCGTTCGGTGCGGGCCATGTTGGTGAAGGCAGACAGCCGCTTCACTGGACCCAGCAGATGGATGAGTTCGGTGACATAGTAAGGGCCAAGATCAAGGATCGGCCCGGCGCCCACCTGGAAGAAGAAGTCGGGGTTGGGGTGCCAGTGCTCCATGCCACGGCTCATCACATGGGTGGTGCCGCTCATGACCTTGCCGAGTTGGCCACTGTCGATGATTTGGCGGGCCTGCTGATGGGAGCCCCCCAGGAAGGTGTCGGGGGCACTGCCGACATGCAGCCCACGATCATCGGCGGCCTTCTTGAGGGCAATACCTTCCTCGAGCGAGAGCACGAAAGGCTTTTCGGAATAAGCGTGCTTGCCAGCAGTGATGATATCCATCGACACCCCGAAGTGCGTGGCGGGGATGGTCAGATTGACGATGACGTCAAGTTCGCTGTTCTTGAGCAATTCATCGGGCGTCTGCGCCCTGACGCCGTATTCGTCGGCGCGCTTCTTGGCAGCCTCGGGAATGATGTCAGCCACGGCACGAACTTCGAGGCCCTTGAACAAAGGGGCAAGACGCAGATAGGCGCCGGAAATATTGCCGGCACCCATGATGCCGACGCCGAATGTCTTGGTCATTTGATGTTATTTCCAGTTCTTGGCGGCAGCGATGGAGCGGGTGGCGAAGCGGACCGCATCGGATGGCTTGTCGTGTTCGGCAACGAAATATTGTGCCTTGGTCTTGGTTTGAACCTTGGTGATCAAATCGTCCCAGTTCAGAGTGCCCTGCCCCACATCGGCCCAGCCGTCTTCGTCTGTGGCTTGGCCGGCCGGAGCGATGTCCTTGACGTGCACAGCAGTGATACGGTCACCGTACTTGTCGAACCAGGCAATGGGGTCGGCATTGCCGCGGGCGATCCAGGCAACGTCTGCTTCCCACTCGATATCGGGCGCAGTGTCGAGGATGATTTCCATGGGCGTACGGCCCGAACTGGTGGGCTTGAACTCGAAATCGTGGTTATGCCAGCCAAAGCCATAGCCTTCCTTGCTGTAGGTCTCGCCGGCCCTGGCGAGCATTTCAGCCAGCTCAAGCCATTTGCTTTCGTCCTCGCTGCGGCCTTCGGGGCCGATATGGGGACAGTAGATGCGCTTGATGCCCAGGGCTTCCGCAGTCCTGAGGGTGGTTTCCACGTCCTGTACCTGAGCCGGACCGAAGTGGGCGGTGGGCATGGTCAATCCGTTTTTCTGGAGCTGCTGGGCCAGGCCGGCCGCATTGGCATATAGCCCGCCATAGCCTTCGACCTGCTTGTAGCCAAGCGCTGCAAGTTTTGCGAGAAAGTCTTCGAGCGAAGGTACGTTGCGAGCGCTGTAGAGCTGGAATGACAGTTCAGTCATCGGGGCCTCTTTTGGATATGGGAAAACTGCAGGGTGGTCAGAACGGGTATCCGGTAAAATCTTCCCCACCTGATGTGTCATCCTGGCCTTGAGCGGGATCCATCATCACCTTGCGGCTGTGAAGAAATCTCGGGATGGGCCCCGGCTCAAGGCCAGGGTGACACGGTGGGTGGGGTTAAAGGGCCAGGCACGGCATCAGAGCCGGTTGGTGGTCTCTGCATGAAATATCGAACCTCTGGCCGGATCGAATCCAAGGCGGATCCGTTGACCGGTTGCAATCACCACGTCGCTGTCGCACCGGAAGGTGACCGAGCGGCCGGCGATCTTGGTCCACGCCAGCGTGTCTGAACCCATGGGCTCGACGATCTCGATTTCGGCGTCAGTGGCAAAAGGCATCCTGGCGACGTCATCACCCAGAACCATGTGTTCAGGGCGTATGCCCAGGACGGCCTTGACGGCTCCAGTGACTGGCACTGCAAAGTCGTAATTGCCGACGGGAATGACCGTGCCATCGTCGGTGGTGAAGCTTGAGCCGTTCAGCGTGCCTTCGAGCATGTTCATCTGCGGCGAGCCGATGAACCCCGCGACATAGAGGTTGACCGGCTTGTTGTAGATCGTGTGCGGATCGGCCAGCTGCTGGATAACGCCGTTCTTCATCACGGCAATGCGGTCGGCCAGGGTGAGCGCCTCGATCTGATCGTGGGTCACGTAGATCATGGTATTCTTGAGCCGCTGATGCAGCCGCTTGATCTCGACGCGCAAATCGGAGCGGAGCTTGGCGTCCAGGTTCGACAAGGGCTCGTCAAACAGGAATACGTCCACGTCGCGCACCAGCGCACGGCCGATGGCGACGCGCTGGCGCTGGCCGCCGGAGAGATTGGCGGGCTTGCGCGCAAGCAGTGGCTCGATCTGCAAGATTTCGGCGGCGCGGGCGACGCGGCGTCCAATTTCGTCCCGTTTCATGCCGGCGACCCGGAGCCCAAAGCTCAGGTTCCGTTCAACCGTCATCTGGGGGTAAAGGGCGTAGGACTGGAACACCATGCCAATGCCACGATCCTTGGGTTGTTCCCAGGTGACGTTTTTGCCGCCGATGAAAATCTGACCGTCCGAGACATCGAGCAGGCCGGCGATACAGTTCAGCAGGGTAGATTTGCCGCAACCCGAGGGGCCAAGCAGCACGATGAACTCGCCCTGCGCAATGTCGAGATTGAGGTTCTCGAGCACCCTGACGCTGCCGAAATTGAGCGACAGGTCGCGGATGGAAACGCTGTGTTGCATTGGATTATCCCTTCACGGCGCCGGCGGCGACGCCGCGGACAAAGAGTTTGCCGGATACGAAGTAAACGATAAGTGGCACGAGCCCGGTCAGTATCGTGGCCGCCATGTTGACGTTGTATTCGGGGCTGCCTTGAGCGGAGTTGACGATGTTGTTGAGCTGCACAGTCATCGGATAATTCTGGTTGCCGGCGAAAACGACGCCGAACAGAAAGTCATTCCAGATGCCGGTGATCTGCAGGATCAGAGCCACGACAAAGATCGGGAGAGACATGGGCAGCATGATTTCAAAGAAAATCCGCCAGAAACCTGCCCCGTCGACGCGCGCGGCCTTGAACAGCTCCTGCGGCAGGGAAGCGAAGTAGTTGCGGAACAGCAGGGTCAGGATCGGCATGCCGAAAATGGTGTGCACCAGGATGACGGCCCACAGGCTGCCAAAGATGCCCAATTCCCGGGTCAGTATCACCAAGGGATACAGCATGACCTGGTAAGGAATGAACGAGCCGAAGATAAGAATGGCGAAGAAAATCTCGGAGCCCTTGAACCGCCAGTTCACCAGCGCATAGCCATTCACTGCGGCAATGAAGATGGAGACGATCGTAGAAGGAACCGTGATCTGCACCGAGTTCCAGAATCCGGGCGCAAGCCCATTGCAGTTGAGGCCGGTACAGGCGCTGCTCCAGGCCTTGATCCAGGCTTCACCGGTCCATGCGATTGGCGGCGCAAAGATGTTGCCGAAGCGAATCTCGGGCATCGTCTTGAACGATGTCATGATCATCACATAGAGCGGAAACAGGAAGTAGAACGAGAACAACACCAGTATTGAATAGATGACGATCTTGCGCGGCGTGAAGAAGGGTTTGGGCCGCTGGCCCCGCGGCTCGACGCCATTGCGCGTTGCGGTGACGTTCCCGGGTGCGGCCATGCTGGTTGTCTGGGTCATACGCGGCGCCCTTTTCCACCAAATTCAAGGTAAGCCCAGGGGATTATGATAATAACCACGCTGAGCAGCATCATGGTGGATGCTGCAAGGCCCTGCCCGATGTTTCCGGCGCTGAACATGTACTGATAGACGTACTTTGCTGGAACTTCGGACGAAATACCGGGACCACCATCGGTCAGTGCGACCACCAGATCGTAGAGCCGCACGATGCCCGAACCGCTGATCACCACGGCGGTGACGAAAACCCCGCGCATCATCGGCAGCACGATGGAGATATAGGTTCGCCAGGTCGGAATACCGTCGATCCGGGCGGCCTTCCAGATTTCGTCATCGACACTGCGAAGACCTGCCAGCATGAGCACCATGGTAAAGCCGATGCCTTGCCACAGGCC
>JAQGJI010000211.1 GCA_028290685.1 Devosia sp.
TCGCATATGTCGAAGAACTCAGCCTGCGCCAGCGCTTCGGCTGCTCTATCCCTGATCATCAGTCCCAGCCCGGATGTAAATCGGTTCCGCCGCAGCGCAGCAGCGTCATCCTATAGGCTATGTTGCACTGTTTTGTACCAGTTAATGCACCCTTTACCGATCAGAAAGCGTCACGGAACGAGCCGGTAGCCACCCTCTTCGGTAACCAGCAGGCGCGCATTGGATGGGTCGCGCTCGATCTTTTGACGCAGCCGGTAGATGTGCGTCTCCAGCGTGTGGGTAGTGACCCTGTTGTTGTAACCCCAGACCTCCTTGAGCAGGATGTCCCGCGTAATGGTTTTGGGCCCTTGGCGGTAGAGATATTTGAGAATGGACGTTTCCTTGTCGGTCAACCGGACCTTGTTGCCATCATTGGTCTGCAGGATTTTGGCCGAGGGTTGAAAACTGTAATGGCCGATGGTGAAGACCACGTCTTCGCTCTGGTCATGCTGGCGCAGCGCCGCATTGATGCGAGCCAGCAAGACCGGAAAGCGGAAGGGCTTGGTCAGATAGTCGTTGGCGCCTGACTCCAGGCCGCGAATCTGGTCGGCATCGGTATCATGTCCGGTCAGCATCAGCACCGGGCTCTTGAACCCCTCGGCGCGCAAGACCTTGACGGCTTCCCGGCCATCCATGTCGGGCAGGCCGACATCGAGGATCATCAGGTCGATATTGTTCTCGCGCGTTAACTTGAGCGCGTCGTTGGCTGTACCCGCCTGCAGGATATCGAACTCGTTTTCGGTGTCGAGTTGTTCAACCAGGGTCTGGCGCAGGTCTGCATCGTCGTCCACGAGCAGGATGCGTCTCTTGTTCATTACTTCTCTCCGGTCGTCTGCGGCGGCATCAAGCGATGATCACCTGACTCGACAAATCTGGGGCGCACTGGTCACAACAACGTCATTGCCAGCAGCAACGAAACCACGCGCTAACAAGTTGCAGTAAACTCTTTGGAACGCCCCAAAAACCTTGCCGTCGCTCAGCCCGGTGAGGGGCGTCCGCCAAACAGTGCCGAGCCAACCCGGACATGGGTTGCGCCCATGCCGATCGCGGTTTCGAAATCCCCGCTCATGCCCATGGATAACTGGGTGAGTTTGGCGGCACGCCCGAGACTGGCGAGATGGGCAAAGTAGGGCCCGGGAGGCAATCCATCGGGCGGCAGACACATCAGACCGACGATGTCGAGCCCATGAACTTTGCGGCAATGGTCCACAAACGCCAATGTGTCGGCTGGCGCAATTCCCGCCTTCTGCGGTTCAAGCCCGATATTAACCTGGACAAAGCATGGCAGGCGCCGTCCCGCCAGCGCCATTTCGGCCGCCAAAGCGCCGGCCAGCTTGTCGCGGTCCAGCGTCTGGATGACATCGAACAAGGCCACGGCGTCGCGTACCTTGTTGGTCTGCAATGGCCCGATCAGATGCAGTTCCACCCCGGCATGGCGGGCGCGCAGCCCGGGCCATTTCTGCTTGGCTTCCTGTACCCGATTTTCGCCAAACACCCGATGACCGGCAGCCAGGAAGGGTTCGATCGCGTCAGCGTCAAAGGTCTTGGACACTGCAATCAGTTCAACCTGCTCCGGGGGCGGCCCGAACCGGGCCTGGGCGGCAGCGATGCGGGTGCGAATGGCGAGCAGATTTTCCGGACCGGCGCTGTCCATGGTGTGTGGCTGTTCCTGTTGACCTTTAAGGGGATTTCTGGTGATGGTCCGGTAGCCAAAATCCCCTTCAAACGCAAGCCGCACCCCCTCTTGTCGCGGCTATGGCAGATCATCCAAGGACGAACACAGTGAGCGGCGAACGCTACAATCCGCGCGAGATGGAACCCAGGTGGCAAAAGGTCTGGGCGGACAGGCAGAGCTTTGTTACCCGCAACGACGATCCGCGCGAGCCCTACTACGTCCTGGAAATGTTCCCCTATCCTTCCGGACGCATCCATATGGGGCACGTCCGCAACTACACGCTAGGCGATGTGGTGGCACGCTTCCAGCGCGCCAAGGGCAAGAATGTGCTCCACCCCATGGGTTGGGACGCGTTCGGGCTGCCGGCCGAAAATGCGGCCCTGGAGCGCAAGCTCAATCCCGGAGCCTGGACGCGCCAGAATATTGCCGCCATGAAGAAGCAGCTGCAATCGATGGGCCTCTCGATCGACTGGACGCGCGAGATTTCCACCTGTGAGCCGGACTACTACCGGCACCAGCAGTCAATGTTCATCGACATGCTTGAGGCCGGTCTGATCACCCGCAAGAAATCCAAGGTCAACTGGGACCCGGTGGATATGACGGTTCTGGCCAACGAGCAGGTGATCGATGGCAGGGGCTGGCGCTCGGGTGTTCCCGTTGAGCAGCGCGAACTGACCCAATGGTTTTTCAAGATTTCCGAATATGCCGAAGATCTGCTGTCGGCGCTTGATGGGCTGACCGAATGGCCCGACAAGGTGCGCACCATGCAGCGCAACTGGATCGGCAAGTCCGAGGGTTTGCGGCTGCGGTTTGAGCTTGTCGACTCCCCGCTTCATGCCAGCAACATCGAGGTGTTCACCACCAGACCGGACACGATTTTCGGCGCCTCGTTCATTGCCCTCTCGCCCGATCATCCATTGACCACCGCCCTGGCAGCGGACAACCCCGCGCTGAGCGAATTCGTGGCCGAATGCCGCCGCATGGGCACCGCCACCCAGGCCATCGAAACCGCGGAAAAGCGCGGCTACAAGACGCCGCTCATGGTGAAGCACCCTGCCGTGGAAGGTGCGGTGCTGCCTGTATATGTCGCCAATTTCGTGCTGATGGATTATGGCACAGGCGCCATTTTTGGGTGCCCCGCGCATGACCAGCGTGACCTTGATTTCGCACGGAAATACGATCTCGCGGTCAAACCCGTGGTGCTGCCCCCCGGTGCCGACGCGGCCAGCTTTGCCGTGGACGACATCGCCTATACCGACACCGGTACCATCTTTCACTCGGGATTCCTGGACGGGCTCTCCATTGAAGATGCCAAGAAAGCAGCAGCAGCCCATTTTGCCGCGCGCAGCGTGGACGGTCAGCCTCAGGGGCAGATCGAGGTGAACTATCGCCTGCGCGACTGGGGCTTGTCACGCCAGCGCTACTGGGGCGCCCCGATCCCGATGATTCATTGTGAGGTGTGCGGCACTATTCCGGTGCCAAAAAAGGACTTGCCCGTCGTGCTGCCCGAAGATGTCAGCTTCGACAAACCTGGCAATGCCTTGGATCATCATCCAAGCTGGAAGCATGTTCAGTGCCCGCAATGTGGCGCGCCGGCGCAGCGCGAAACCGACACAATGGACACGTTTGTCGACTCCTCGTGGTACTTCGCGCGCTTCACCGCGCCTCACGCCGACACCCCCACTATCCCCGCGATAGCCAATCGCTGGCTTCCTGTGGATCAATATATTGGCGGTGTGGAGCACGCGATCCTGCACCTGCTCTATTCGCGCTTTTTCACCCGCGCCATGAAAGCGACCGGCCATGTCGGCCTGGAGGAGCCCTTCAAGGGCATGTTCACCCAAGGCATGGTCACCCACGAGACCTATAAGTCTGAGGATGGCCGTTGGCTCTCGCCCGAAGAGGTGCGTTTCGAGACGCTCGAAGGCCAGCGGCAGGCCTTTGAAATTGGCTCGGACAGCCTGGTGCGGATCGGGCCGGTGGAAAAAATCTCCAAATCCAAGCGCAATGGCACCGATCCCGACGATATCCTCAAAGTGTACGGCGCCGATGCCGCGCGCTGGTTCATCCTGTCCGACTCTCCGCCCGAACGCGACGTCGAATGGACCGAGGCCGGCGTGGAAGGCGCGAGCCGCTTCCAGCAACGCATCTGGCGGCTGGTCAGCGATACGGTGGAACTCACCGCCCGCTCGGCAGGCACTGCCCGCATGGCTGCCGATGCGGAAGCAACGGCCCTGAGAAAGATTGTCCATCGCGCCGTGCACAATGTCGCCGCAGACATTGACGGTCTGCGGTTCAATCGTGCCGTAGCCCAGATTTATGAGCTGACCAACGCGCTGATCCGCTCGGCAGGCCTTGTCACCGCATCACCGGGCGCACGGCTTGCAGCTCTTGAGGAAGGGGTCACCTGCCTGGTTCAGCTGATTGCCCCCATGATGCCGCACCTGGCTGAGACGTGCTGGAGCGTTCTGGGCAAGCACGAGCTGGTTGCCGACGTGCTCTGGCCCGCCGTCGATCCAGCACTGCTGGTTGATGACGAAGTGACCCTGCCCATCCAGATCAATGGTAAGCGCCGCAGCGAAATCACGGTTGCCAAGGGTTTGCCCAGCGCCGAGGTTGAGCAACGTGTCTTGTCTCTGGATGAAATTATCCGCATTCTGGATGGCAAAGCCGCCAAAAAGATCGTTGTTGTACCGGACAGGATCGTCAATGTCGTTGTTTAAGGTCTTCCGACGCCTTGCCCTGGGCGGGTTTGTCGCCTGCTCATTCATGGCATTGGGCGCCTGCAGCTTCTCTCCCGTTTATAGCGGCGCCGTGGCTGAACAAGGCGCGCTGGCGCTGTCATACGCCAAGCCCAATAGCCGGCTCGAACAGATCGTTTACCAGGAACTGGCGCTGCGCCTGGGGACCTCCCCAAGCTCTACGGCGCCGCTCGCGGCGGTGGTGCTGAGCACAGTCGCTGGCGACATGGCGATGTCGCGCACTGACAATCCGGCCAAGGCCATGGAAGTCACCATCAGTGCAACACTGACCATCACGGCGCGCGATGGCAGCGGCACGCCCGCACGAAGCTTTACGCGCGTGGCTACAGCCAACTACACCCGCAACGATCAGGTGCTGGCGGACCGCAGCGCGCTGGAAGAGGCATCCGAACGCGCTGCCAGGGCCGTGGCAGAATCGCTCCGGCTGGCTGTGCTGGCTGACGCTAGCCGCTGATGACGGCGCTAAAGGCTCACGAGGTTGCCCGCTATCTGGCGCGGCCTGATTTACAGGCCGGGGTCTTTCTAGTCTATGGCCCTGATGGGGGCCTGGTACGCGAGACGGCGCAGCGCCTGATCCGCAAGCTGACGGAAGATAGTCCGGGTCCTGCCGACGTCGTTGTGCTGGAGAGCGCCGAGCTGGATGCAGACCCATCAAGGCTTGCAGTCGAGGCCAGGACATTGTCGCTGTTTGGCGGCAAGCGGATCGTGCGCGTCCAGGGAGCCGGTAAATCCATTGTTCTGATGCTCGCTGGCCTGCTGGACGACATGGGCGATGTAGCCATTGTTCTTGAAGCCGGCAATTTGGCCGCCAAGGATGCATTAAGGGCCCTGGTCGAGGCATCCAAGCTCGGCCGGGCCCTGCCCTGCTATCCCGACAGCGAGGAAACGCTGCAGGCGCTGATCCGTGAAACGTTCAACCAGCATGCCATTCGAATTGACGCCGATGTCGTGTCGGCCCTGCGTGAGATCTTGGGAAACGATCGGGAAATCACCCGGCGGGAGCTGGACAAGCTTTGTCTTTACGCGGCAGCCAGCAAATCGCTGACCCGCGAAGACGTTGTTTTGCTGTGCGCTGACAACGGCATGGTGGTCATCGATGCTATTCTTGATGCCATGGGGGCCGGGCACGCGGAAAAGCTGGAACTGGCCGTCAACCGCGCGTTGTCCTCCGCTGTTGATCCCCAGCGCCTGCTTGCCATGTGCACGATCCACTTTGCCAATCTACGCCGCTGGCGTGCACAGGTGGATACCGGCAAGAGCGCACGCGCAGTGCTGGATGGGCTGCGCCCCAAGCCGCATTTCTCGCGCATGGGAACGCTGGAACAACAGCTGCGCCTATGGACCGACAGTGCTTTGGCCAGCGCTACGGAGCGAATTCTTGATACAATTGCGCAAACCAGGCGGCGTCCGGCGATTGCCGAGGCCAGCCTGCGTCGAACCCTGCTCGCCATCTGCATGATGGCCGCAGCCCATTGATCCGGAAACAGCCCGTTAGTTGGGATGACCGGTGAGCTTGCCGCAAATACCGTCGAGCTGTTCCAGCGTCTTGTAGCGGATCTCAAGCTTTCCGCCCTTTTCGCCATGGGCGAGCGACACCGACAGGCCCAAGGCGTCGGAAAGGCGCCGTTCCAGCGCGATGGTGTCGGGGTGCCGATCCATGGAGCCAGCCGATGTCTTTTTCTTGCCGGCACTGTCGCGCTGCTGGCTCAAAGCTTCAGCGTCACGAA
>JAQGJI010000052.1 GCA_028290685.1 Devosia sp.
TTGTCTTCTAGATACAGCCGTGACAAAACTGCAGTCACAAATGGTGACAAAACGCCTGGATTGTGACAGCGTAAGTCATTGATTTTATCGAGTGGCGCCGTTTCCCTTCCTCTCCGCCATTTGCCGCCGGTTGCGCGTCGGAACGCGGCGCAGTCCTTGATGGTGCCGATACTGCTTGCTGTGCGGCAGACAATGTGTTCGTCCTGACTGGGCTTGATGACCCAGCACGGGAGACGACCTGATGAGCTACATCGATGGCTATCTGACGCCGGTGCGCGTGGACCGGAAGGAGGCCTACCGCACCTTCTCCGCCACGACCGCTGCCATCTACAAGGAATATGGTGCGCTGCGCGTGGTGGACTGCTGGCAGGACGCCGAGCCGCAGGATGCCTCGATGTTCCATGCTGAAGCTGCGCGCGATGCCTTGCACGACGGAAACAATGAACCGGCACCCGACTTCCGGACTGCAGCCGGTGCGAGGTCCGACGAGGTCGTGGTGTTCTCGTGGATGGAGTGGCCCGACAAGGCGACGCGCGACACCGGGCTGGAGAAGATTTTGGCAGACCCGCGCATTCAGCCAAAGGAGGGCGAAGACACCATTTTCGAGGGACGCCGGCTGATCGCCGGAGGATTTACCGTGATTTTGGACGTGTAGCGCGTTCTGCGCTTTGGCGGCAGGTGAACTTTCGGTGCCGTGATCGTCAGGGCGCTGTACCCTGGACCTCTCGAGGAGGAGAGGGTGAGATCGGCGGAATGCCTTGGCTCGAAAGGTCCAGGGATGGCGGATCAACCCGAAGGTTGAAAGCTCAGATAGCGAGATACTCGTGACGCAGTTCGGTGTTGTCGAGCACGTCCTTGGCCGTTCCGGCAAATGCCACTTCGCCGGTATCCAGGATGACGGCACGGTCGGCCAGCTTGAGCGCGGCGACAGCATTCTGCTCCACGATGATCGTTGTGATGCCCAAGGGCTTGATTGAATGCAGGATCCGCTCGATTTCCTGCACGATCACCGGTGCCAAGCCTTCGTAGGGTTCATCAAGAAGCAACAACTTGATGTCCCGGGCGAGGGCCCGGGCGATCGCCAGCATTTGCTGCTCGCCACCCGAAAGCGTTACCCCGTCCTGCCTGCGCCGTTCGGCAAGGCGCGGAAAACTCTGGTAGATCTGCTCAAGGCTCCACCCATGGCCCGGCGCTACCCTGGCAAGGGCAAGATTTTCTTCAACGGTAAGGCCGGCAATGATGCGGCGATCCTCGGGCACCAGCTGGATGCCGGCCCGCGCCGCCTCGAAACTTTTCATCTTGTGAACCGGTTGGCCATCAAGCCAGATTTCGCCCTGCCGCATTTGCGGATCGTCGGTACGCGCTATGGTGCGCAGGGTGGAAGTTTTGCCAGCCCCGTTGCGGCCGAGCAGCGCCAGGATTTCCCCCTTGCGCACGTCCAGGGACACCCCTTGTACGATATAGCTTTCACCGTAATAGGCATGCATGTCGCGCACGGAAAAGAACGGCCGCGTCGCTTCAAGACTCGCCGCCTGGCTGTTGTTCACCGTGTCGGTCTCCATGGCGATCGCGTTCATCAATGCGCCCCTCCGAGATAGGCTTCCTGCACTTTGGGATTGCCCCGCACCTGATCTGGCGTCCCGTCGGCAATGATGCGGCCCTGCGCCAGGACCGAAATCTTGTCGGCCAGCGAAAACACCACATGCATGTCGTGCTCGATGATGACCTTGGTCATGCCACGGCTCTTGATCTTCTTGAGAAGCTCGATTGTCGTGTTGGTGTCGTGCCGCGACATGCCTGCCGTCGGCTCGTCCAGCAGCAGCAGGCGCGGATGCTGGATCAGGCACATGGCAAGCTCCATGCGCCGCTTGTCGCCCCGGCTGAGGCTCCCCGCGGCCAGTTCCCGGCGACCCAGCATGCCCACGTCTTCCAGCATGTGCTCGGCCTCCTGGCGGATACCGCTTTCGCTGTCCAGCGAGCGCAGGAGGTTGAGCTTGAAAGCACCGTCGCGCTTAGCCAGCGCCGGAATCATCACATTGTGAAGCACGCTGAGGTCGGCAAAGATCTCCGGTGTCTGGAAAACGCGGGCGATGCCCAATTGGTTGATCTGATAGGGCTTGCGGCCCGTCAGGTTGGTGCCGTCAAACACCACCTGGCCGCTGGATGGCGCCAGCTTGCCGATGATGACATTGAGCAGGGTCGACTTTCCCGCCCCATTGGGACCGATGATGGCATGGGTCTGGCCTTCCTCCACCTGCAGGTCGATATCGGCAAGGGCATGCAGGCCCCCGAAGCGCTTGTGGACGTCGGCAACATGCAGGACGACGTTGGGGTGGGGCATCGATTGCATCCTATTCGGCAGGTTGCGGCTGCGGGTTGGTTTTGCCGGGCGCCCTGGGTGTTCGGTTGAACACATGTCCGAGCCGGCGCACGCCCTCCATGATGCCGCCAGGCAGGAAGATGACGATGATCACAAAAACCAGGCCAAGCGTCAGGAACCAGCCGTCGCCAACGAACTTGCTCGCAATCGTCACCATGGCGCTATCGAGTCCATCGGGCAGGAAATCGAAGAACCGGCGCAGGATCGTGTCGTTGATGGCCGAGAAGATGTTTTCGAAATATTTGATGAGCCAGGCGCCGATAACCGGGCCAACGAGTGTGCCGGCGCCGCCCAGGATGGTCATCAGCACCACTTCGCCCGATGCAGTCCAGCGCATGCGTTCCGCGCCGGCGAGCGGATCGGTAACCGCCAGCAGTGCGCCGGCAAGGCCTGCGAACATGCCGGAGATAACAAACGCGGTGAGCATGTAGGGTTTAGTGTTGAAGCCCGTATAGTGCATGCGGGTCTGGTTGGATTTGATTGCCTTGAGCATCATTCCCAGCGGCGAACCGGTGATGCGCTGGGCGATGAAGAATGCGGCGATAAGGAAGGCGGCACAGAAGTAAAAGCCCGCGAACCCGCCAAGCGATTGCCCGAGCAGCGTCGGGATCGGCTGGCCTGGGCTCGCTTCTGCAATGGCTCGGTCAAGGTAGCGCGGATCGCTTTGCGTCAGTTGCAGCCCGGTTTCGCCATTGGTGATCGGCGTCAGCACCGAATAGGCCAGATTGTAGCTCATCTGCGCGAACGCCAGCGTCAGGATGGAAAAGTATATCCCCGAGCGGCGCAGGCTGACAAAGCCGATAACCAGCGCGAACA
>JAQGJI010000053.1 GCA_028290685.1 Devosia sp.
GGCATCGAGTTCTCGCTTGAGGACAAGATTTCCATTTGCCGCCTGCTCGAAGATTTGGGCGTCGATTACATCGAAGGCGGCTATCCCGGTGCCAATCCAGTCGACACGGAGTTCTTCGAGACCAAACGGACCAGGGCTGCAAAGTTTACCGCCTTCGGCATGACCAAGCGGGCCGGGCGCTCGGTTCAGAACGATCCGGGGGTCCAGGCTCTACTTAATTCCCGCGCCGAAGCCGTCTGCTTCGTGGCCAAGGCCTGGGATCATCAGGTCCGCGTCGCGCTTGAAGTGTCACTGGAAGACAACCTGCAAAACCTGCGCGAAACCGTTAGTGCAGCTGTTGCCGGCGGCAAGGAGGCGCTCGTTGACTGCGAGCACTTCTTTGACGGCTTCAAATCCAATTCCGGCTACGCCCTGGAGTGCGTGCAAACGGCGCTGGAGGCCGGCGCACGCTGGGTCGTCCTGTGCGATACCAACGGCGGCACCATGCCTTCCGAGATCGGGGATATCGTGAGGGAGGTTCTCACCGTCGCCCCGGGCGATAAATTGGGCATCCATGCCCATGATGATACCGGGCAAGCTGTCGCCAATACTCTGGCAGCTGTCGAGGCTGGCGTGCGCCAGATTCAGGGTACGCTCAACGGCATCGGCGAGCGCTGCGGCAATGCCAACCTCATCACCCTGATCCCAACCCTGGTACTCAAGCCTCGGTTTGCCGACCGTTTCGAAACTGGCATCGACAGCACCCGTCTTCATCGCCTGACCCAGATCTCACGCGCTTTTGATGATCGCGTCAATCGCGCCCCCACCAAGCAGGCTCCTTATGTCGGCGCGTCTGCGTTTGCGACCAAGGCTGGCATTCATGCCTCGGCTCTCCTCAAGGACCCGTCCACCTACGAGCACGTGCCACCCGAAAGCGTCGGCAATGAACGCTCGATCATGGTCAGCCAGCAAGCCGGAAAATCCAATCTGCTTACGGCATTGGCGCGCCATGGAATTCACCTCGCCAAGGACGACAAGCGCCTCGAGAAGCTGCTCGCCATGGTCAAGGATCGTGAATCGCGTGGCTATTCCTATGATGGCGCCGACGCTTCCTTTGCCGTCCTTGCACATGAAGTGCTGGGCACTTTGCCGAACTATTTCAATGTCGAGAACTATCGCGCCAGCGTCGAGCGCCGCCACAACGCCCAAGGCGAGGAGATCACCGTCACCGAGGCCGTGGTCAAGATCCGCGTGGGCAGCGAATTGGTGATGTCGGTTGCCGAGGGCAATGGCCCGGTCAATGCGCTCGATCTGGCCATGCGCAAAGATCTGGGCAAGTATTCGTCCCGCATCGAAGATCTGGAACTGGTGGATTTCAAGGTCCGTATCCTAGACGGCGGCACGGGCGCAGTCACCCGTGTACTGGTGGAAAGCCGCGACGCCACCGGCGAGCGCTGGTATACGATCGGCGTTTCACCCAACATCATTGATGCTTCATTTGAAGCTCTATATGAGTCCATCACTTACAAGCTGTTGAAAACTGAAGCGGCGCAGAAAACAGCTGATCACATGGCTTAACTGGATGGCGTTCGCCACCCTGGGGAGGACGAACTGGCCGATACCGTTCCGAAACAACCTCTTGCTCTAACGCTTGGAGCAGCAGCGGTTACCCTGGTCGTGATTATTGGTGTGCTTGCCGGCCCATCAGTTGTGAACTGCTTCAATGCCGAGGGCGGCATAGGGCAGTGTCTGCGCGGAGAAATGGTGAACTCCGGCCTGCTGCCCCAGCCTGCTCTGGCAACTATCGAGCCTTCCGCTCCCGTGCAGGCCCCGCGCGTTTCCCCCGTGCCCGAGCCGCAGGTCGCGATTGCCGAACCAGCGCTCAATGGTGTCGACCCCGCCGCAGCGGCTCCCGACGCATTGGTTGCCGCAACCTTGGGCCTGCTCCGGGCCGAGCCCGATGGTTCGGTCGTGATAGCCGGCAGCGGCACACCGGGATCGGAAGTGGAAATCTACGCCAACGAGAATTTGCTCGGCTCGACAACCGTGGAGCCAAGTGGAGACTGGGTGCTTGTTCCCGACGCGCCGCTCCCGCCGGGCGGACTGGAAATCACCCTTGGTGAGGCCGGCAAGCCTGGGCGTGCCGAAGAATCCTTTGTGGTAGCCATCAACGAGGACGGGTTCAGCGAACCCCTGGTTGTTGCCAGTACGCCGGGTGCCGCCAGCCAAGTGCTGCAGGGGCTCAAGACGGCTCCCCCGGACATCGAGATCGCCGCTGCAGATCCAGCGGCTCCATCCGCCACGGTTTCGGCACCAGCGCCCCTGGCTCCATCAGCGCCTCCAGCCAGTCCCGCGGCAGAACCTGCTGATGACTTGGCCTCTGCCGAACAGTCTGGCGTCCGTGTCGCGCCTCAGCCGGTGCAAGCTGAGCCCGTGGCGCCGCCCGAAGTCCCGCTAGCGACGCCCCCCCAGGCGCCAGTCCCGGACGTGGCTCAAGGCACGGTCGAACCGGCTAATCCGGCACCACCACCAGCCGAAATTGCGGCAGCGCCGAACACGGCCGCATCACCCATGCCGCCTGAGGCGTCGGCCAGTCCATCAGTCGCCGGCGCAAGCAACGCTCCAGTTCCAGCGTCCCCAGAACAGGGCAGCGCAGCTGGCTCGACTACCGATCCGGCCGCCACACCACCCATCCCGGCTGACGGCGGCACGCCGCCCTCTATCGACGCCATAGAGATTGAGGGCGATCGCACCTTTTTCGCCGGGGCAGGGCCGGAAGGTGCGGATATCCGCCTTTACGTCGACGATGTTTTCATAGCTGACGCCAAGGTATCGGACGGCCGCTGGCTGGTCGAGGCTGGACCGGTTCTCAAAGAGCCCAGCCAGCGCGTCCGCATCGATATGCTCCAGCCTGGAACCGCGGAGGTTGCTTCGCGTGCCGAGGTCGACTTCGTTATCCAATTGCCTG
>JAQGJI010000039.1 GCA_028290685.1 Devosia sp.
CAAGGGTTCTGAACAACGGGGTCACGGGAGGTCCGAGTTTGGGAATGGTCTCGGCTTTCTGCAAGGCAATGCCGCCGAAACGATGGCGAAGCCTTGCCGTTCCTCCGCCCACACCCAACCCTGCCCCGGGCGGGGAGGAGCTATCCAGCGCCAGGCATGGCTTTGGACAAACACCAAGCCGTCCCTCCCCCGCCCGGGGGGAGGTCAGGTGAAGTGCTTGAGAGAGCGTCCTAACGGTTCTGCCGGTTGTCGATCAGATCCGTGACAACAGCGGGATCGGCGAGCGTGGATGTATCCCCCAACGCTCCAAAATCATTCTCGGCCACCTTGCGCAAGATCCTGCGCATGATCTTGCCGGAACGGGTTTTGGGCAGGCCTGGGGCCCATTGAATGAGGTCGGGGGTAGCGATTGGACCGATTTCCTTGCGGACCCAGTTCTTGAGCTCGGCCTTGAGCCCATCGTTGCTGGTTTCACCGGCCATCAGGGTAACGTAGCAGTAAATCCCCTGCCCCTTGATGTCGTGTGGATAGCCAACCACCGCGGCTTCCGAAACCTTGGGGTGGGCCACCAAGGCACTCTCGATTTCGGCAGTGCCCAGGCGGTGACCCGAAATATTGAGCACATCATCGACCCGGCCGGTAATCCAGTAATAGCCATCCTCGTCGCGGCGGCAGCCGTCACCGGTGAAATAATAGCCTTTATATTGGGCAAAATAGGTTTCAACGAAGCGCTGGTGATCCCCGTAGACGGTCCGCATCTGGCCAGGCCAGCTGTCCTTGATGGCGAGTACCCCTTCGGCCTTGGTTTGCTCCTGCAGCTTGCCTTCGGGCGACAGAACAACCGGCTGCACCCCGAAAAACGGCTTGGTGGCAGAGCCGGGCTTCGTAGAGACGGCGCCGGGGAACGGGGCGATCATGTGCCCGCCGGTTTCGGTCTGCCACCAGGCATCGACGACTTCGCAGCGCTCCTTGCCCACATGCTTGTGATACCACATCCAGGCTTCGGGATTGATTGGCTCACCCACTGTGCCCAAGAGACGCAGGCTGGGCATGTCATGTTTGTCGGCGAACTGGGGCCCTGCCCCCATCAAGGCGCGAATGGCGGTGGGCGCGGTGTGGAAGATGTTGACTTTGTGCTTTTCAACAACTTGCCAGAAGCGGGAGGGATCGGGATAGCTCGGAATGCCCTCGAACATCAGCGTGGTGGCGCCATTGGCCAGAGGACCATAAACGATATAGGTGTGACCCGTGATCCAGCCCACGTCTGCGGTGCACCAGAAGATTTCGCCGTCCTGGTAGTCAAAGCTCAGCTGATGGGTCAACGAACCCCACACCAGATAGCCGCCGGTTGTGTGCAGCACCCCCTTGGGCTTGCCGGTGGAGCCTGAAGTATAAAGGATGAACAGCGGGTCCTCCGCGTTCATCGGCTCGGGGGGACAGTTCGCGTCAACGCCCGCCACGGCGTCATGGTACCAGACGTCCCGGCCCTCAACCATGTCGACCGGATTGCCGGTCACCTTGACCACGATGACCTTTTCGACGCCCTGCGTCTTGGCCAGCGCATCATCGACGTTTTTCTTGAGGGCTATGGTCTTGCCACCGCGGCGGCCTTCATCGGCAGTGAGAATGATTCTGGAGCCGCAATCGGTGACGCGCCCGGCAATGGAATCAGGCGAGAAGCCGCCAAAGATCACCGAGTGGACGGCACCGATGCGCGTGCAGGCGAGCATGGCAACGGCGGTGTCGATGACCATGGGCATGTAGATCGTGACGCGATCGCCCTTTTGAACGCCATTGGCCTTGAGCACATTGGCAAAACGGCACACCCGCTCATGCAGGTCGCGGTAGGTGACCTTGTCGTCGGTGCCGGGAATATCGCCTTCCCAGATGATCGCGATCTGGTCGCCGCGCGTTTCCAGATGCCGGTCGAGGCAATTGTAGGACACGTTGAGCACCCCATCCTCAAACCATTTGATGGAGATATCGGGATAGCTGAAGCTGGTGTTCTTGATCTTGGTGGGGAAGTTTACCCAGTCGAGCCGCTGGGCCTGTTCGGACCAGAACCCGTCGGGGTCGCTGAGCGAGCGCGCATACATCTGCTCATATTGCGCGGCGGTGACCTGAGTGCGCGCGATGGCAGCCGCACTTGGCTGGAATATGAGCTGCTCGCTCATGAGTTCTCCTTCCTTATCTCTCCCGGCTTTCGTTCTAGAGAGCGGCTGCGCCATGGGCAAGGGTCTGCTGGAGAACTCTTTGGGCAGACGATGTTAACTGCAGTGGGCGAGTTCGCTTAGGGCTGCGCCAGCCCGATGGTATTGTTGCGGTTCACCAGATCGGAGCCTGTCATGACCGACACAGCGATTGCGCCATCCCAGACGGCTACGCCGGCCCGAGCCGGGACCGCCGGAATGCGCGGCGCGGGCTATTCGGACATTGCTCTGGTGCATGGCCGGCTGCAGGAGGCAATCGCCACCTCGCCATTTTACGGCGAGGAGTTCAAGGCCCATGAGAGCGCCCGCCTGACACCGCAATATCTTGCCAGCCTGATCGATGCCGACCCGTACCACCTCATGCTGCATTTGCGCGACGGCCAAGTCGGAGGGTTCCAGATTTCAGGTCCGGAGCTGGGTACGTTGTGGCTTTACTGGTCCTATGTGTTTCCCGAGTTCCGCCGCTCGACGCTGGGGGTGCAGGGCATGCGCACCTTCCTCAGGCATTGGGACAACAGGCGCTTCCACAAGGTTGCCACCTACACTAAGGACGGCAATGAAGCTGCGGCCGCAATCATGCTGCGCATGGGATTTCGCCATGTCGCAACGCTTGAAAAACACATTTTCGGTGAAGATTACCAGTTGTACGAGCACAGCCTGACCAAGGGCGAGCCTGGCTACGACCGGGGCACCAAGGGAGGCCTCAAGCACCGGCTGGTCCGCCAGGCCAAGCTGGCATGGCGTAAATAGCGCCGCGGCCGTAACAGGCTGCGCACAACGAGAATGTCATGGGGTGGTTGTCGAGCCGCCCTGTCCTGAGCTTTGCCCCAGTTGGCCGGGGCACGATCACTCCGCCGGCACCGGCGCGGTGTTGCGGCTCCTGAACCAGGCCATGATGGACACATCCATCTTGGCGGTCCGCAGGGCAATCCACCACAGCCCCACCGACCACACGGTGACCGCTACCAACGCCGCCAGTGCCGCGCCCATGAGACCGAAGTGCGGCACCAGAAGCCAGTTGCACGCCATGAGCGTGCAAAGGCTGAGCACGACCGAGGGCAGGCTGGCATGGGGGCGATCGTGAATCGACAGGACCATGGACGCAGGACCCATGACCGACCGCACCACCAGTCCCATGCAGAGCACCGACAGCGGGGCGGCCCCGGCCGAAAAGCTCGGCCCGAACAGCATCAGCGCGAGGGGGGCAGCGATCGTCATCAGGGTGAACAGCAAGACCGATATGCCGCTCGCCACCAGATTGGCCTCGCCGATCTTGCGCTTGAAGGCTTCGTTGTCGGCCTTGGCCTGGCTTTCAAACATGTCGGGCATGGTGACGGCATAAACCGCGCCGACGCCGAACGACACCAGCGAGAAGATGCGCGTACAGACACCGAATATTGCCAGTTCCTCGCGCTCAAGGGTGTGGCTGAGCAGCAGGAGATCGATGTCGAAGAAGAAATCTGTTGCCAGCGAAATCATCATCCAGGGCATGGCAAAGCGCCACCAGCGGCGGGACTCCAGCGGGCGCACCGGGACAGTGTCCGGGATGCGCTTGATGGAGGCGATGACGAAAGCAAAATGGACCAGCGACACTCCCAGATAGCCGAACCCGACTATCCACAGCATGAAGAAGAATCCGTCGATGGGCACGGCAAAGCCCAGCGAGACCACGAAGGCGCTGATGATGACCAGCGGGCGGAAAATAGTGTCGGCAAAGTAACCGGCAAACGGGCGCTTGAGCCCCACCAGCACGGAGGTATTCACGTAGACCATGGCCGTGGCGAACGCGAGCACGAGCAAAGGCACGAAATGCTGCGCCACAACGCTGTCGCCCTGCCCGACAAGCTCAAGGGCGGGTAACCCAAGCACCAGCAGCAGGACCAGAGTTCCAACCACGTAGCCGTAGCTCTGCATGAGAAAAATGATGAACTGCCGGCGTTCGCCCCGCGCCCGGTACTCGGCGGCGAAATAGGTACCGATGGTGTGGAATCCAAGCGGCATGGCCACCGCAACGAGGTTGACGGTGGCGATGACCAGCAGGTACTCGCCCAGCAGTTCCGCGCCCCAGAGCCGGGCAATGAACGCCTGCACAAGAAAAATCAGGCCAGCGCCGCCCAGGCGCCCGGCAAAAATAACGCTCGATTGAGATGCCAGACGGCGGGACAGGCTCATTCGCTGGCCTCGTCCGCCGTGCGGGCCTGAGTGGGCTTGGCCTTCGGATTGCGCCACCCATCGATGAGCCGGCGCACGCGATAAACCGCGTCGCGCGCCGCAAACGCGCCCACACCCGCAGCATAAGCCCAGGGCCTGCTGGCAAAATTGGCAACCGGGGGCACCGGGCGGATTACCCCGGCATCGCCAACCATGCCCTTCTTGAACTGATGCAATCCGTGGAAACCATCCGTCCCGCCCAAATCGTACCATGTGGCTTTGGTGTGGTCGCGCAGCCAGCGAATGACGTGCCAATGAAGGAAATACCCGGCGCGCAAGGGCAGCGCCTTGTCGCTGGTGGCCCCATAAAGATAAACGGCGCGGTCACCTGCCTTGAAGATCAGGGCGCCGGCAACCAGTTCCCCTTCGTGCCGCACGAAGAAAAGCTCGGGCCGCAACCGGTCCTCCAACGTCATGAGCGTAGAGACCGTGTCATAGGCCGAGTGGTCGACGAACTGCTTGCGATCGGTCATGGCGGTGTAAAGAGTTTCAAATTCGCCGAAACGCTCGGGTCCCGCATGCTCGAAGCTCAAGCCGGCTTTTTCCGACTTGGTGAGATGATAGCGCCATTTCTGGTGAAAGCTCTTGCGCTGGGCAGCATCATCAAGACGCAAAGCCACGATGTACCGGTTGGGAAACAGCAACTCGGACCCAGGCTTGAAACCGCGTGCCTGAAGGCGCCCGTAAGCCGCGTTCACCGGTGTCACCGAGGCGCGGGGCAGCACGGACAGCATCTGGCCCCGCCTTTGCGCGTACTCGGCCACCAGGGCCTCGATCATGCCCGCATGAAGAGCGTCCGCATCGGGACGGCTGGCATGGCGCAACATCGGGCCCCACTTGGAGACCGCGATTCTGCCGAGCCCGAGGGGCAGGCGCTGCACCATCATCAGCGACCCGCCAACGACCTCGCCGTTCAGCAGGAACAGCATCGGCTCCTGAACAACATCGGGCCAGCGAGTGATCGCGAAGGCATGCAGCTGTTCCTGGCAGACTTCATCAAAGCCCGCGACCGTGGCGTCCCACTCGGCGCCGCCCACGACCCTGGTTGCCAGCCGGGGAACGGATCGCGTGGCAACACGCAAGGCCTGCCGTGCCTCGGGCTCGTCTTGAAACACTCTACCGGCGATCAC
>JAQGJI010000044.1 GCA_028290685.1 Devosia sp.
TCGGCATGTTCCTTGGAGAACTTGACGAATTCGTCAGGGCCAGCGCCGCCGGACAAGGCGGCTTCCACATATTGGAAACGGGTCTCGAGGGCGTCGAGCTTGTCCTGGGGCAGAGTGGGCATATTCGTTCTTTCGCACCGCGCTGGTCACAACCACTTGTGTCATCCCTGCAAAAGCCGGGATCCATCTCGAGATTGCGTAGGGCCGCCAGATCGACGCACAGGGCACAAACCGGCATCTCAGGATGGGCCCGGCTTTCGCCGGGCTGATACCGTGCGTGTAACGGCCAGAGTGACCAACATCAACTGCTAGATCAAACCGGCAGGTTTTGCTTTTCGATCCATTCCTGGAGCAATTTCCGGATGGTGATGCCATCTGCGCCATCGCTGAGCGCGGCGCCCACCGACAGCTGGATGGGCTTGAGATCGACGTTGAGCACCAGCTCCTTGATCGGGCCGACAGAGGCCGGGCCCATGGACAGCCGCGTCATGCCGATGGCCATCAGCGCCAGGGCTTCAAGCGGCTTGCCGGCCAGTTCACCGCACATGGTGATGGGAATATTATAGCGGTTTGCCGCATCGACGACGATCCTTATCGCGCGCAGCCGTGGCATGCCGATGGGATCGTAATTCTTGGCGACACGCGGATTGGCGCGGTCCGAGGCGGTGAGGAACTGCACCAGATCGTTGGAGCCGATGGACACGAAATCGGCCTCGGGCAGCAGCTGGTCAAGCTCGAACAGCAAAGATGGCACTTCAACCATGACGCCCAGCTCAAGCCGGCTGGGCAGGGGCCGGCCGGCGCGGCGCAGGCGCTCGACCTCCTTTTGGACCACCAGGCGGGTCTGGGTGAACTCAAAGGTTTCGGTGACCATCGGCACGAGGATTTTCAGTGGCCGCCCATCGGCAGCCAGCAAGAGCGCACGGATCTGGGTGCGCAACAGGCCGGGCCGCTCCAGCCCCAGCCGTATCGAGCGGAACCCCATGGCGGGGTTTTCCTCGGCCATGGAGCGCTGATAGGGCAGCACCTTGTCCCCACCGATATCGAGCAGGCGGAACACCACCGGGCGTTCGCCGGCAATCGCCATCGCCTCGGCATAAAGCTCCTGCTGCTCGGCAAGACGCGGCAGCTTGCTTGCAATCATGAACTGCAATTCGGTGCGAAACAGCCCAACGCCGGTGGCGCCCGTGTCGTCGAGCATTGGCAGATCGGCGACCAGCCCCGAATTGTGCAGCAGGGTGATCTCGACGCCGTCCCGGGTGATGGATGGCTTGTCCTTGAGAGCCGCATAATGGGCGCGGCGCCTGGCGGTCACGCGGACCTTGTCGATATAGGCCTGCTCGATATCGGGCGTGGGCCTGAGATGAACAATGCCGGCCGTGCCATCAAGGATGATGTCGTCGCCCGTTTCGCACATGGAAACGATCGATTGCGCCTGCCCCACGGCCACCATGCCGAGCGAACGCGCAACGATGGCCACGTGCGCGGTGGCGCCACCCTCCTCCAGGACAATGCCCCGCAGCTTGGTGCGATCATATTCCAGCAGTTCCGCCGGACCCATGTTGCGGGCAACAAGGATGGCGTTGTCCGGCAATTCCTTGCGGGACAGGGCGTGACCATCCCCGGTCAGGACGCGCAGCAGCCGATTGGCCAGGTCGTCCAGATCATGCAGGCGATCGCGGATATAGGGATCGGTCTGGCGCAGCATGCGAGCGCGGGTGTCGTTCTGGACGCGCTCCACCGCCGCTTCCGCCGACAGCCCATTGTCGATCGCCTCGGTCAGCCGGTGCACCCAGCCGCGATCGTTGGCGAACATGCGGTAGGTTTCAAGTATTTCGCGGTGATCGCTGCCCCCGGCCATGTCGCCATGGTCGAGCATCGCATCGATCGACAGGCGCATCTTCTCGAGCGCCGTTTCCAGCCGGATTTTTTCGGCTTCGGTATCCTCGGCGATGAAATTGATCACCACGACGCGCGGATCGTGCAGCACCACGGTGCCCAGGGCGATGCCATCGGTAAAGCTGACGCCGGTATACATGCGAGGCCGCCTGAGATCGATATCGGACCCCGGCTTGATCAGATTGTCGAAGTCGGAGGTGGCGATCATCTCGGCCAGGATTGTGGCCGTAGTCAGCATCGCCTCGATTTCATCATCGCCGTAATGGCGCCGCTCGACGTTCTGCACCACCAGAACACCCAGCATCTGGCCCGCCCGCAGCACCGGCACGCCCAGGAATGCGTTGTATTTTTCTTCGCCGGTTTCCGGGCGGTAGGCAAAGCCGGGATGGCTTGTTGCGTCCTCGAGCGAAAGCGGTTCGGCTTCGGCTGCAATCAGCCCGACCAGGCCTTCGCCCAGCCGAAGCGTCGTCAGGTGAACAGATTCGGCCGCCAGGCCCCTTGATGCAAACAGTTCCAGCGCGCCATCGTCGCGCAGCACGTAAAACGAGCAGACATCGGCGCGCATGTTGTCGGCGATCAGGCCGACGATCTTGTCGAGCCGCTCCTGCGATGCCAGGGGCTCCGCCATCGTTTCGCGCAATTGCCGCAGCAGCACCCTCGGGCCGCCGATGGTCGTTCCCATAACCCCTAGACGGCCCGCAAAGCCGCCCCCCTTGAGCGGACGCGGCTCGCTCTCCTCGATTGAGCTCAGGCGTCCTTCTTGTCCAAACCGTAATAAGTATGCAGAGCACGAACCGCAAGCTCAGCATATTGTTCATCGATCAGCACGGACGTCTTTATTTCCGAGGTGGTGATCAGCTGGATGTTGATCCCCTTGTCGGCAAGTGCCTTGAACATAGAGGACGCAACACCGGCATGGCTGCGCATGCCTACGCCGATCACCGAGACTTTTGCGCCGCCCTTGGAGCCGGAAAGGCGCGCATATTCGATGCGCTCGCCGGCGTTCTGCAGCGTCTTGATGGCCTTGTCGTATTCGCTGTCCGGCACGGTGAAGGTAATGTCGGTCGTCGCACCATCATCGGCGATGTTCTGCACGATCATGTCGACGATGATGCCCTGGTCGGCCAGCGTGCCGAAAATGGCCGCGGCCACGCCCGGATTGTCCTTGACGTCGCGCAGGGTGATCTTGGCTTCCGCCTTGGCGAGCGTCACGCCCGAAACGATCTGCTTTTCCATGATCTCATCCTCATCGCAAACCAGTGTGCCGGGAACCCCGGGCGATCCGTCGGGCGCCAGCTGGGGCGCATCGGGATCATCGAAACTTGATCGCACCAGAAGGCGGACCTTGTGTGCCATGGCCATCTCGACCGAGCGGATCATCAGCACCTTGGCGCCAAGGGACGCCATTTCCAGCATTTCCTCAAAGGAAATCTTGGTCAGCCGCTGCGCCTTGGCCACGATGCGTGGATCGGTGGTGTAAACACCGTCCACATCGGTATAGATATCGCAGCGGTCCGCGCCGATCGCCGCTGCCACTGCGACTGCCGAGGTGTCGGAGCCGCCCCGGCCCAGCGTCGTCACTCGGCCATGCGGGGAAATGCCCTGGAAACCGGTAATCACCGGCACCCAGCCATCCCCCAAACGCTTGTTGAGTTCGGTGGCATCGATCTCGGTGATGCGGGCGGCGCCATGGGCGTCATCGGTGCGGATCGGCACCTGCCAGCCGGCAAAGGATCGGGACTGGATACCCATCTCGCTCAACACGATCGCCATCAGCCCTGCGGTGACCTGCTCACCGGAGGCGACGACGGCATCGTACTCGCGCGCATCGTGCAGGGCGCTGGCCTCATTGACCCAGCCGACCAGTTCATTGGTCTTGCCGGACATGGCCGATACGACGACGGCCACTTCATGGCCGGCATCCACCTCGCGCTTGACGTGGCGCGCCGCTTGGCGAATGCGTTCCACAGTGGCGACCGACGTCCCACCGAACTTGACGACTATGCGGGCCAAACCCTACCCCTTTGCCGGACGAACCCGCCGGTACGCTTTTGTTGCGGCCGGGACATACGACAAAGCGCTGGGGCGATCAATGCCCTGCGACGCCCCGACGGCTTGCCTCTGCCCCATGCAGGGCGCCATATGGTGGCAAACGGAGCCGAGCCGATGACCGCGACGACCATCAATGACGCTGAAATCGCCAAGTTCACCGCCATGGCCGAGGAGTGGTGGGACCCCAAGGGCAAGTTCAAGCCGCTCCACAAGTTCAATCCGGTGCGCCTGGACTATATCCGCCAGCACCTGCTGGCCCATTTTGGGCGCGACGGCACCGACATGCGGCCCTTTGAAGGCTTGCGCATTCTCGATGTCGGTTGTGGCGGTGGCTTGCTGTGCGAACCGCTGGCCCGGCTTGGCGCGCAGGTGACCGGCATCGATGCGGCGGAGCGCAATATCACCATTGCCGCCATCCATGCCGAACAATCAGGGCTCGACATCGATTATCGGGCCACCACCAGCGAAGCGCTGGCGGCAGAGGGAGCGCAATTCGACATGGTGCTCAACATGGAAGTGGTGGAGCATGTCGACAATGTGCCCCTCTACATGAAGAGTTGTGCCGACCTGGTCAAACCGGGCGGGCTGATGCTGACGGCCACCATCAACCGCACGCTGAGGGCCTATGCGCTGGCCGTGGTCGGGGCCGAGCGCGTCCTGCGCTGGCTGCCGGTGGGCACACATGACTGGAACAAGTTTCTGACGCCCGAGGAAATCAAGGCCTTGCTGACCCGCAACGGACTTGTCGTGATGGCCGAAACGGGAGTGGTTTATCACCCGATCGGGGACGAATGGCGGCGATCGCGGGACATGGGCATAAACTACATGATCATGTCCAGGCGGCCGCAGGGTTAGCCAGGCTGTTGCTTTTCCGCTTTTCGGCTGTAGCTTGTGGGGCAACCCATCGGAGCTACCATGCGCCTCTTAGCCGTTGTCATAGCCGCACTTGCCTGCGCCGGCCTGGCCGCTCCTGCTCTCGCGCAGAGCGAAGAAGATGTGATGGAGCAGATTGAAAACCTGCACGGCATGTCGGTGGAGTTCGGCGAGGCGTTTGCGCAGATGCAGGATGCCTTCCTGTTCGATGACCCGACCTCGATCGCAGAGCTGGGCCTCTACCCCCTGGAGGTTGCGGCGAATGGCGAAGTTTACGACATCTTTGAAGCCCAGGACCTGGTCGACAATTTCGACAGCCTGCTGACCGAGGAAACCCTGGCAGCCCTGGCAGGCCAGGATTATGCCGACCTGATCGTCACCAGCGAGGGGGTTGGATGGGGAGATGGGGTGTTGTGGATGACACTGGCGTGCCTCGATGATTCCTGTGCCGAGGCGCAGTGGGGCATCAGCCGCATCAATAACTGAGCCATACCCCCCGATCTAGGCGTCGCGCTCGGCCTCGATGCCGGCAGCCAGCTCGTAGGTTTCATCCGAGGAAAGATCGGTCTGGCTGACATCGCCGACGGGCTCGCGGCTGCGCGGATCTGTTTGCAACTGTCCCCAGCGCTGATCCCAAGCGAGCCCGTCCTGCAGGGCCACGACAATTTCGCTGAAGCCGTGCAACAGACGTGCGGCTTGCGCGGCAGCCATGGCTTGCGGCACATCGTCGTATTCGGCTTCGCCGGCATCGACATCGCCCCTGGCTTCCCACCACACCGCCGCCTTCAGCTTCCCGCCCGCAGCGGCCTCGATCCCGACCGTAACGGCGTCCTGCGTCACTTCGCCAATGGCCACCTGACGGTAAATGGTCGTGTTTTGGATCATGGTGCTGTTGCCTCCCGGTGTTGCCTCATAACGCCTGCAATCCATAAGCGATCCTGCGGTGAACCGTACCGCGCGGTACGGTTTACGTTGATCCGTCTGTGGAATGGGTCTAAAGAGAAGGCTACGCACCGTGAAGCGCAAGCGCCCTGCCTGAGGAAACACCATGCCCGCATATCGTTCCCGCACCACTACCCATGGCCGCAACATGGCTGGCGCTCGCGGTCTTTGGCGCGCGACCGGCATGAAGGACAGCGATTTCGGCAAACCCATCATCGCGGTGGTCAATAGTTTTACCCAGTTCGTGCCGGGCCATGTGCATCTCAAGGATCTGGGGCAGCTGGTGGCGCGCGAGATCGAGGCAGCCGGCGGCGTCGCCAAGGAATTCAACACCATCGCAGTCGATGACGGCATCGCCATGGGCCATGACGGGATGCTGTATTCCCTGCCCAGCCGCGATCTGATCGCGGATTCGGTGGAGTACATGGTCAACGCCCATTGCGCCGACGCCATGGTGTGCATTTCCAACTGCGACAAGATCAC
>JAQGJI010000057.1 GCA_028290685.1 Devosia sp.
TTTGCTTGAGCCTATGCAGGCTCAATCCGCTACCCACCGCGCCATCACCATCGTCTGGAAAAACGAGCAGGCCCGGCTGATCGCGGGGTTGACGCGCATGCTGCGCGATATTTCCCTGGCCGAGGAATTGGCGCAGGACGCTTTGGTGATCGCGCTCAAATCCTGGCCCGAGGCCGGCGTCCCGCAGAATCCCGGTGCCTGGCTGATGCAGACCGCAAAGCGCCGGGCCCTGGATCTGTTTCGCCACCGCAAGATGGCGTCCGCCAAGCTCGCCGAAATCGGCCGCGGCATGGAGATGGACGCCCCTGACACAATCGAAGACCTGCACGCGGCCATGGACGATGAAGTTGGCGACGATCTGCTCCGGCTGATCTTCACCGCGTGCCACCCGATCCTGCCAGCCGAATCCCGCGTCGCGCTGACCCTGCGACTGCTGGGTGGCCTCACCACCCAGGAGATTGCCCGCGCTTTCCTTGCCGCAGAACCCACCATTGGCCAGCGCATCGTGCGGGCCAAGAAAACCATCGCCGAAGCGGGGATACCGTTTGAAGTGCCCTCCGGCCCTGAACGCGCCAGGCGCCTGGCCTCGGTTCTGGGCGTTCTCTACCTGATCTTCAACGAAGGCTATTCCGCCACCGCCGGGCAGGATTGGATGCGTCCGCAACTGTGCACCGAGGCCATTCGCCTGGGCCGGGTGCTCATGGGGCTCACCCCCCAGGACAGCGAAGTGCATGCACTCGTGGCATTGATGGAGATCCAGGCGTCCCGAACCTTGGCCCGGACCGACGCCGATGGCCTGCCCGTGCTGCTCAGCGATCAGGATCGCACAGCCTGGAACAAGGACCTCATCGCCAGCGGTCTGGCGGCGCTGGACCAGGCGATTGCCCTGGGCGGGCAGTACCAGCCCTATGCGCTGCAGGCCGCAATTGCCGCCTGCCATGCCCGGGCCGCCACGCCTGCCGATACCGACTGGGCCCGCATTGCCGGGCTGTACCAGACGCTGGGGCAGGTTAACCCATCCCCCGTGATCGAACTGAACCGGGCGGTGGCCGTGTCGATGGCGCAAGGTCCTGGTGCCGGGCTGGCGATCATCGATGCCATCAGGTCTGACCCCGCCCTCAGGACCTACCATCTGCTGTATGGCGTACGGGGCGACTTGCTGAGCAAGCTGGGCCGCCACACCGAAGCCATTCTGGAATTCCGCCGCGCCGCCGAACTGACGCGCAACGAGCGCGAGCGGGCCTATCTTATGAGCCGGGCAGAGGCCGGGGTCAGCTCCGATCAACCCCCGCCCACGATGTCACCGGGCCCGTGACCGGCGACTGATCCCGAAACAGGGCATCAGCCGCAAGCTGTCAGTTGCAAGCGGCACAAATGGCAACTTCCGCCATCTCGGGGTGCCCCAGGCTCGAGGCTAGGGCGACGCTCTAGGCAGGCTGGCCTTGTGCCCGATGAAGGCTCGGACCTTAAGCCGCCAGGGTAGGCTCGAACTTGGATTCCAAGATCCTGCGATCGAAAGGCTTCATCATGTAATCGCTGGCGCCGGCCTTGAGCGCCATGGCGATGGCGCCGATGTCATTTTCCACCGTGCAATACACCACGTGCGGCTTGTCCCCGCCGACATAGCCGCGCAACAGCTTGAGAAATCCCAGCCCGCTCAGGATCGGCATGCTCCAATCGAGCAGGATCGCGTCGGGCATTTCCTCGCAGCACTTGTCGAAGGCTTCCTGGCCGTCCTCCGCCTCCTCCACGATGTAGTCCATGTTTTCCAGGATACGCCGAGCGACTTTGCGCACGATGCTGGAATCATCGACGATCAGGCAGGACTTCATCGGGTAGGCTCCGCAGAGGCTGACGCACCACGCGATTATGGCGCACACAAGCTACCGATTGGTTAGCGCTATGCCGGCACTTCGCCGGGTTGCGCGATTACCTTGGGCACCGCTGTCAAATAGAACACTGCGGCCTCGATGCCGATGTTGATGTCCATGTCCGTCATTCGCGCCAGAAGCCCGGTATAGAACGGCTGGATGCCCCGCGCATCGACCGAACCCTCTTCGGGCATGCCCGACAGCAGGCCCACGCATCCCGCCGGGATCAGGGTCTTCTGCCGCTTCTCGGGGTCGCTCCTGGAGGTGAACTCGAATTTCTCCTGGCCCGCCTCTCCGGTGATCGAAGCCGTCACTTGCCCGCCGCGCGGCACCGACATGGCCGCGATCAGCAGCATGTTCATGAACAGCTTGGCCTTGTGCTTGGGCAACAGGATCAGCGGAACGGCCCATTCTAGGTCCGCCTTTTCGATCTCGAACAGGATGCGGGCGACGCGTTCGCATTCGCGAGTGTCGATGTCCGTGCCGGCGGTGGAGGATGCCCCATAGGCCAGCCGCGCGAATTCGAGTTTGGCGCGACTTTGCCGGGCGGCGCTGGCGATCAGGTCACGCGCGCCTTCCGCCATTTCCCCCTGGCTGGGGTCCGCCAGCACTTCGAGCCCATTGCCGATCGCCCCGATGGGATTGATCAGATCATGGCATACCCGGCTGCACAACATGGCTGCAAGATCGGTGGCCTTGAGCTCGATAACATCAGCCATGGGGCATACTCCGTAGGGCGGCAAAGCGCAAAGAATCACTGTCCCCGACATTAAAGACAGAAGGTTAAAAGTGGACCCCCAAAACCGCGCGAGGGGATCAGTTGACCGACAGCCGGGCTGACAGCTCGTCCCATTTTTCCGCGCCTGAGCGCGCGGCGGCATCGGGTGCCAACAAGAAGGCTTCCCGGTTTGCAGCCGAATAAAACAGGTACAGACGCTGCTTGAACACCGTGTAGATGCGCGGATCGCTGTCCGAAACGAAACCGCGCGACGCCGCCATGCCGTCATGGCCGCCATATTGGGGCGCGTAGATGTCCGGGGCATTTGTGAATACGTCGCGGTTGGCGGCGCTGGCAAAATACCAGGACACGTTTTGCCAGGTGAACTCCCAGTCGGAGCGGCCGGGCAGGGGCGCGTCCTCGGTGAAATAGCTCACCGGGTCGAACCCGGCCAGGGCAATCCCGGTCAGGGGATCGGTGACGATCAGCGTCACGACGGACTGCGCCCGCGCCGCGCCGATTGTGGCCCCGGCGATGCTGAACAACGGCAAAACAAAGGCAAGGATGGTTAAGATTTGTTTAGAGGTTTGCGTCATCATCGATCCAATGATCGGCAGGCCCGGCTTGCGAGTTCACCTGAACAAAATAGGGCGCAAGCCTTAACGAGCCCGTAACCGCCTGCTTTGCGTCGCCCTGGAGACTTCAGATGCTCAAGCGCCTAGCCCTTCTTCTTGCCCTGCTGGTGGCCTTGGCCGCACCGGCCCCGGCCGCCTTCGCGCAAGGCTCGCTCAGCGACAGCTATTCGGGCGAGGAGCTCGTCGATAACGGCCGCGCCTTCTTTGGCAGCGCCTCCCAGGGGCTGGCCTCCGTGGTGGAGCGCGCCGTCAGCCAGTTCGGCCAGCCCAACGGCTACATCCTGGGCGAAGACGCAGGGGGCGCGCTGTTTGCCGGCGCCCGCTACGGCGAGGGCACGGTTTATACCCGCAATGCCGGGCAATATGCGGTGTACTGGCAGGGCCCCTCGATCGGCTTTGACGTCGGGGGCGATGGCTCCAAGGTCATGATGCTGGTTTACAACCTCAACCAGATCGGGGACGTGCTGGGTCGCTTTGCCGGGGTCGATGGTTCGGCCTATGTCCTTGGCGGTTTTGGCATGACCGTCATCAAGCGCGGCCCCGTGGTCATGGTGCCGATCCGCTCCGGGGTCGGGGCCCGGCTCGGCATCAATGTGGGCTATCTCAAATTCACCAACGAACCCACCTGGAACCCCTTCTGATCGGGGCAGCCTAGCGGCTGCTCTGCAACAGACTGGCTGAAAATCGATGCAGTAGCGCTCATTTTGCCCGTCCCAAGGGAACCTTGCGGCCCACGCGCGTTAGGGGTAATTGCTGGTACATGGCAGGCCATTGCTGACGGTGCCAGGTAAAGGCAAGTCCGCGCTGCGGTGTGGTGCGGTCCCGGAGTTCGGCTGATGCTGATCGAGAACATGATGTATTTCGCGCTGGGTGCGCTGGTGGCGGGCTTGCTTGCGCTCATCATCCTGCCGGCGGTCTGGAAGCGCGCCGTGCGGCTGACCAAGCGGCGCATCGAGGCTGCGACGCCCATCACCATGGCCGAGTTCCGTGCCGACAAGGATCAGTTGCGCGCCGAATTCGCGCTGTCCACCCGCCGGCTCGAAATGACCGTCGAAACCCTGCGCAAGCGTCTTGCCGAGCAGTTGAGCGATTTCAACCAGAATCGCAGCGAGCTGGGCGTGCTCAAGGCCGAGCGCGGCAAGCACGAGGCGATCATCGCCGAACTTGAAGCGCGCGGCGTGGAACTGAGCGCCCGCGTGCAGGAGCTCGAGCGCGAGGCGGCCGACCTCGCCCAGCGGCTGCGCAGGCGGGACCGCGAGTTCGACGCGCGCGAAGCGGAGCTGGTCAAGCTGCGTGAGGCCCTGAGCGCCAGGGAAAACGCGAGCAGCGAAAACGCCGGCAGCGAAGATCCCGAGGGCGAAGATCCCAGCAGCGAAGACCCCCAGGGCGAAGACCCCCGGGACATGGTCGCGGCAGAAGCGCGCCTGGTCAGTGCCGAGCGCCGGCTGAACGCCCTGTTGGCAGAAACCGGCCAGGTGGTTGACATCAGCGCCGGCCGCGGCGGGCAGTTGCTGGCCGACAAACTCTCCCGGGAAGCCGAGTTGGACGCCCTTCGCGGCAAGGTCGGCACCATCGAGGGTTCGATCCTGGCCGATTGGGGCACCGAGCGGCTCCAGGAGGCCCCCTTGCGCCAAAAGCTCAACGACATCGCAGCCAGCGTCAGCCGGCTGGTCTATGCCGTCGAGAGCGACAGCACTGCTGGCGGCAGCCAGGAGGTCAGCCTGTTTGACCGGGTGCAGCGCTTTGCCGACGGCGCCCAGAGCGTCACCGATGCACCGCTCCAGCCTTCCCCGTCCGATCGGTCCGGCTCCGTGTCGGACCGCATGGCGGCGCTGCGGGAAATCCAGGGCCGATAGGCTGGCTGCTGCCGGAGCGTTCCGGCTCGCCCTGCTGGGCTGCAGCCCCCGCAAACACAAGGCCCGCCAGTTTGCACCGGCGGGCCATGCTCATCATTGCCTGCAGCATTACCCTTCGCGGTAGTGCTGAATCCAGGTGGTCCGCAGACCGGCCAGACCATGTTTGTCGATAGCGGCCTGCCAGTTGAGGAATTCATCGACGCTCAGCGTATAGCGGTCGCAGGCCTCTTCGAGGCTGAGCAGACCGCCGCGCACTGCTGCGACGACTTCGGCTTTACGGCGGATGACCCACCTCCGCGTATTGGCGGGGGGAAGGTCTGCGATCGTGAGCGGACTTCCGTCCG
>JAQGJI010000061.1 GCA_028290685.1 Devosia sp.
GATGGAAGATCAGATCAAAGAGCGTGCCTATGAGTTGTGGGAAGCCGATGGCCGCCCCCAGGGACAAGACCAGAACTATTGGTTCAAAGCCGTTGCCGATCTGGCATCCTCGGCTGCCAAGACCATCAAGCCGCCCCGCAAGCGCACCACGCGCGTCAAGAAAGCAGCTTAAAGACCCTGGTAGCCATCGGACGCGATTTTCTGCGCTTCCGGTGCTCACGGACCAATGTACGCTGCGCTCCAGTTCTCGAAAACCACGCCAGCTGCCTCACCAGCATGAGATTGCAAAAAGTCTCTCAGAAATCCAGCGCTCGCGGCCAATAGACATCGCTGTCGAAATCGGCAGGAATGGGCGACAGCCGCGAGATCGCGTTGGCGGCAAATTCCACCTGCAGGGCAAAGTGGCGCACCTCTTCGGGCATGGGCTGGCCGGTGATGAATTCACGGGTGCGCCATTCGTTGAGCCTGACCGATCGCAGGCGGCGCCGCGCTTCGGCTTCGACGTCTTCAACCACAATCGGAACCTGCGCCGCACGCCCCGTCTGCCGCGCTGGTTCGGTCCACTCCCTGCTATTGTCGATCACCGCGAAACGCACTTTGCTCCCCTCGCCTGCTGCAATAACCACGATCGGCCGTGCCGATGCCACCAGACTGGCACGATCCTCTTACCGAACCGGTAATGAGGGGTATTGGCAAGTCACTTTGTCCTGCTAGACATTGCGCCGATGAGCATCCTTTACCTGATGGCAGCAACGGCCGAGTTTGGCCCCCACTTGCAGGCGCGCATCGCGCCGGTGATGATCGGTGTGGGGCCGGTCGAGGCGGCGATTGCAGCCACGCGGGCCCTGGCCAGCATGGAGCAGAATCCGCCCGGGCTTGTCGTGCTGCTCGGCTCGGCCGGATCGCGAAAGCTGGAGCCATGCGGGCTTTATCAGGCGAGCAGCGTCAGCTACCGCGACATGGATGCCTCGCCCCTTGGTTTTCCCAGGGGCCAGACGCCATTTCTCGATCTGCCACCGGTGCTGCCGCTGCCCACCATTGCCGGCCTGCCGGTGGCAAGCCTGTCGAGCGGGGGCAATATCGTGTCGGGGGCAGCTTACGACGGCATCGATGCCGACATGGTCGACATGGAAAGCTACGCCGTGCTGCGCGCCTGCCAGGCCTTTGGAGTTAAACTGCTGGTGCTGCGCGGGATTTCGGACGGAGCATACGAGCTCGGCGGTTTAACGGACTGGACGACATATCTCGATGTGATCGACCAAAAGCTTGCCCAGGCCATCGACCTGATCGAGCGGGCGCTCGCCAGCGGTGAAATCTAGCGCTGCTGTGCGGCCTTCTTGTCCCGGCGTGCCCGGCGCCAGGTCGACCATTTGCGGCTGCCCCACACGATGGCAAGGTTCACCGGCCCCTGCAGGAACACCAGGTCGACGGCCAGCAGCAGCAGGCCCAGTGGCAGCATCCAGATGCCCAGCACCGGCAGGAAGCTGAAAATGCCGCCCAAGACCAAAAGAATGCCCAGGGGAATTCTGAACCAGCGCGACTCCGGACGGCGCACGCGCTTGAGCAGCCGCGCCGCAAAATCGGGGATGCGGCGCTGCAAGCGTTCGAACTGGCGGTTCAGGCGGTGTCGGCTCTTGGACATGAGCGGTCCCCTCGGATCGCGTGACGTTGACTGCATCTAGGAAGTCCGGGTCGCGCTGCCAAGTGCATTGCACTGCCAGAGCGCGCACGGCGACCATATGCCGCCGTTGGAACTTCCATGGCGGGGTCGAGTTTAGCCAGCATTAGCAAAGGGAGCGTCAACGTGGCAATTGCACGATTACGAGCGCCGAGGCACGCACAAGCCAAGGGTGAGGAGTTGGTCACCAACCTGTCCCGCCGCATTGCATCCCTCCGAAAGGAAATTGCGGCTATGTCGGCGGCTGCCAACGCCCATAGCGCGGACAGTCTGAGTGAGGTGCAGCATAGGGGCCTTGCACTCGCCAGGGAGGTGGAGACGGGGAGCAGGCTCGTGGCGCGTCACGTTGGGCAGCAGGCTGGTCACGCCGGCAGGCTGATCCAGCAAAACCCGGTTCCCGCCATCGTGATCCTGGGGACTATGGCGCTTGTCTCCAGCCTGTTTTTTAGCCGCGACTGACAAATTCCCGGCTTAGCGATTTGCTAACCGTGCCGCTCAGACTTTCCTTAAGGCTGTTCGGTCATTTTCGATCTTGATTGCACAATGGCAACAGACCGGAGATGGCCCGATGCGTGTTTCGTTCAAAGCCGTGCTGCGCGCCGCTGCGCTTGTGGTTGCCGCAAGCTCTCTCGGGGGCTGCAGCTTCCTTGGCATGAACTTTGGCATGGCGCAGATGAGCGAAAAGGAATGCCTGATGCGCGCGATGTACTTCGAGTCCAATCGTTCAAGTTCGGAAGGCATGCTGGCGGTCGGCACCGTGGTGATGAACCGCAAGGCCGACAGCCGCTACCCGAAATCGGTTTGTGGCGTGGTGGGGCAGAAGAACCAGTTCGCGCAAGGCGTGCTGAGCCGGAAAATGACCGATAGCGGCGCTGTGCTGGCTGCCCAGATGGCCGACCAGGTGATGCGCGGCGCGCGCCACCCCGGCGTCCGGAACGCCCAGCATTTCCATACGGCCGGCCTGCGCTTCCCCTACAACAACATGCATTATGTGCTGCAGGCTGGCGGCAACGAGTTCTACGAAAAATACTAGGCTGCCCCCACCTGGACCGGCGCTAGAAATCGCCGCCCATATCGAAGTCGCCACCGCCGAGATCGTCGCCCCCGGTGTCCACGTCCTCGGCGCCCGTGTCGGGTTCAGCCTCCGGATTGTACTCCTGCGCATTGGCGCCGCCGCTCAGCATGCCGGCGATGGCGCTGCCCAGCAGCACGCCACCGGCAACGCCCATCGCGGTTTGCGCGGCTCCGGCAAGAAAACCGCCGCCGCCGCCCCGCCCGCGCCGCTCATCCTGGTCCTCGCCCCGATCCCATGGTCCCCGCCGGCGAGCCGGCTGGCGCTGCGGTTCGCTGCCGCCGAACAGTCCGCCGAAAACGCCGCTGCTGCGCTGCTGCCCCTGCGCTT
>JAQGJI010000062.1 GCA_028290685.1 Devosia sp.
GATGTGGGGACCCAGTACCGGTCCGCTATTTATACCACGACGCCCGAGCAGGCGATGATCGTGGAAAAGAGCCGCCTGGCTTACCAAAACGCGTTGAGTGCCAAGGGCTTGGGCCAGATCACGACCGAAATTGCACCGGCCGGCGAGTTTTACTACGCTGAAACCTACCACCAGCAATATCTGGCTAAAAACCCCAATGGTTACTGCGGCTTACAAGGAACCGGGGTCAGCTGCCAGATCGGATCCGGGGTGAGCGCCGCGGCCGGATAAGCGACCGCCTTGCGCGTTCACACGACGCCGCTTTGATGTCACCGGATCGGCCCTTTCGGTTAACACAATGTTACCCTTGAGCGTCCCCTGTGCGCCCGTAGCGGGGCTTGCCTGCGCCAGCCGCTAGTTGCGGCTGGCGAACTGGCGGTTGAAGCGCAGCGCCACCAGGGTGCAGATGCAACCCGACAGCAGGTAGGCACCCGAGGAGATCAGGCCAAACTGGCTGGACAGCACGAGCGCTGCAAGCGGAGCAAAGCCGGCGCCCACCAGCCACGCAAGATCGGAGGTGAGGGCCGAGCCGGTATAGCGGTAAAGCTTGCTGAAACTGGCGGCCACGACGCCCGACGACTGACCAAAGGACAGGCCCAGCAGGGCAAAGCCGATCACCATGTAGGCGATCTCGCCAGTATTGCCGCCATCGAGCAGCAGCGGGGCAAAGACGCTGTAGACGGCAATCGCCACCGCTGACGCCCCCAGCAGCCAGCGGCGGCCGATGCGGTCGGCCAGATAGCCCGACAAAACAATGGCAAGCAGCCCCACGACCGCGCTTGCGGCCTTGATCACCAGAAAATTGCTGGGTGGCTCCTGGGTGTACAGGAACACATAGGAAAGCGCGAACACCGTCACCATGTGGAACAGGGCAAAGCTTGCCAGTGGCGCAAAGGCGCCAATGACGATGTTGCGCCAGTCGTGCTGAATGGTTTCCAGCACACGGGTGGGCTGCAACTCGCCGCTTTCAAACAGCGAGGTATATTCGGGCGTCACCACGATGCGCAGGCGCGCGAACAGGGCCACCACATTGATGGCGAAGGCCACGAAAAACGGATAGCGCCAGCCCCAGCCCAGAAAATCCTCGGCAGACAGGGAACTGGTGAGATAGGCGAAAAGCGAGGCGGCAACGATCAGCCCGATCGGGGCGCCCAGTTGGGGCAACATCGCATACCAGCCGCGCCTGTTTTCAGGTGCGTTCAGCGCCAGCAGCGATGCCAGCCCGTCCCAGGTGCCCGCCAGCGCCAGCCCCTGGCCAAAGCGCAGCAGCATCAGCAAGCCAACGGCAAACCAGCCAGCCTGATCGAAGCTGGGCAGAAAGCCCTGAGCCACCGTGCACGTACCAAGCAGGAAGAGCGCGATGGTCAGCTTGACCCCGCGCCCATGATTGCGGTCGATCGCCGAGAACACCACCGTGCCGATCGGCCGGGCCACGAACGCCAGAGCGAACACAGCAAAGGACAGCATGGTGCCGGTCAGGGGATCAGCAAACGAAAAGATCAGCGCGGGAAAGACCAATACCGCTGCAATAGAATAAACAAAGAAGTCAAAGAACTCCGAGGTGCGGCCAATAACCACACCCACGGCGATTTCGCCGGGTTTGACAGCGCGGTGATGAGCATTTGTAGCCCGGCCATCGCGCTCCGCACTGGTTTCGGTAACGGCCCCTGACGAAGATGACATTGTTAAGGTCCTGTTTGCGTTCAATAATCGCGACCTGGCGCACAAATCACAGCCTGTCGCCATTTCCGGCTCCCAAGCGCTATATTGCTTTGCCCTAAACAGGGCTGGTTGGGGAGTGGACAAAATGCCCGATGGCGAAGCGGCCCCGCAAGCCATATTTGCCAGCCCAAGAAGCGAAACCTCCAACTGAGGAACGCCAAGTGTCCCGCCTGACCAAACTCTTTGCTGTTTTTTGCCTGTCCATCGTGCTGAGCGGTTGCAATGCCGTAGTGATGGCCCCCGCCGGTGATGTCGCCATGCAGCAGCGCGACCTGATTCTGATCTCGACCTTCCTGATGCTGCTGATCATCGTTCCGGTGCTGACACTGGTGGTGGTTTTCACGCGCAAATACCGCGCAACCAACAAGGAGGCCCGCTATGAGCCCGACTGGGACCATTCCACCCATCTCGAACTGGTGATCTGGGCAGCTCCGCTGGCCATCATCATCTGCCTTGGCGCGGTGACGTGGGTCAGCACGCATCTACTCGATCCCTATCGCGAGCTGGGGCGGATCGCGCCCGGCCAGCCGGTCACGCCCGACATGGAGCCGCTGCAGGTGGAGGTGACGGCGCTCGACTGGAAGTGGATGTTCATCTACCCCCAGTACAACATCGCGACCGTCAACGAGCTGGTGGCGCCAGTAAACCGCCCCATCAGCTTCAAGCTGACTTCGTCCACGGTGATGAACTCATTCTATATTCCGGCGCTTGCCGGGCAGATCTACGCCATGCCGGGGATGCAAACGCAGCTCCATGCCGTGGTCAACCAGCCGGGCGAATACAGGGGGATTTCGGCCGCTTACAGCGGGCACGGTTTTTCGGGCATGCATTTCAAGTTCCGCGGCGTCGACGATGCGGCATTCGAGCAGTGGGTGACAAAGGTGCGCCAGGCGCCGGACACCCTGGATCGTGCCCGCTATCTGGAGCTTGAAAAGCGCAGCGAGAACGTGGCGCCCATGCACTTCGCCAGTGTCGAGCGGGGCCTTTACACCGCCATCGTCAACATGTGCGTCGAGCGCGACAAGATGTGCATGAGTGAAATGATGGCGATCGACGCACGCGGCGGGCTGGGCCTTGCCGGGATCGGCAACATGGCCCCCGCCCTTTATGGCGGCGGGGAGCGCAACCGAGCCGTTTTCGGCCCCCAAAAAACCTATGTGGCAGCCATTTGCACGGTCGATGAAGCCATTGCCATGACCGCCAAGCTGCCGGCAATCGGTGCTCCCAATGCGGCGCCGTTTATCGGCGCGGGCCTGCGGCAACCCTCCATGCTGCAGGCTGCGGGGGCGACGGGCTGGCTGACCGGCCATGAACATTTTAACCAAACAGCGCACGCGGCAATCCTATGAGCAGCGATATCTGGACTTTCATCTTCGGCCGCCTGAGTTGGGATGTCATTCCCTACTACGACCCGATCCTGGTGGGCACCTTTGCCGTGGTGCTGGTGGTCGGGCTCGGCATTGTCGCCCTGCTGTTCAAGCACAAGCTGTGGGGTTATCTCTGGCACGAATGGTTCACCAGCGTTGACCACAAGAAGGTCGGCATCATGTACATGGTGCTGGGGCTGGTGATGCTGGTGCGCGGCTTTGCCGATGCCCTGATGATGCGCCTGCAGCAGGCTATCGCCTTCAATGGCTCGGAGGGCTACCTCAACGCCCACCATTACGATCAGCTGTTTTCCGTGCATGGCGTGATCATGATCTTTTTCGTGGCCATGCCGCTGATCACGGGGTTCATGAACTATATCGTGCCGCTGCAGATCGGGGCGCGCGACGTGAGCTTCCCGTTTCTGAACAATTTCTCGTTCTGGATGACCGCGGGCGGCGCCGTGCTGGTGATGCTGAGCCTGTTCGTGGGTGAATTTGCCCAGACCGGCTGGCTGGCCTTTCCGCCGCTTTCAGGCATCGAGAATTCGCCGGCCTCGGGCGTGGACTATTACATCTGGGCCCTGCAGATCGCCGGGGTGGGAACGACGCTGTCGGGCGTGAACCTGATTGCCACCATCATCAAGATGCGCGCGCCCGGCATGACCATGATGAAGATGCCGGTGTTCACCTGGACAGCGCTGTGCACCAATGTGCTGGTCGTTGCATCCTTCCCGATCCTGACCGCCGTGCTGACGCTTCTGGCGCTCGATCGCTACGTGGGCACCAATTTCTTCACCAACGATCTCGGGGGCAGCCCGATGATGTATGTGAACCTGATCTGGATCTGGGGCCATCCGGAGGTCTACATCCTCATCCTGCCCTGCTTCGGCATCTTCTCGGAAGTCGCCTCGACCTTCTCGAGCAAGCGCCTGTTTGGTTATACCTCGATGGTTTACGCCACCATCGTCATCACCATCCTGTCCTACCTGGTGTGGCTGCACCACTTCTTCACCATGGGGTCGGGCGCCAGCGTCAACGCCTTCTTTGGCATCACCACCATGATCATCTCGATCCCGACCGGAGCCAAGGTCTTCAACTGGCTCTTCACCATGTACAAGGGGCGAATCCGGTTCGAATTGCCCATGATGTGGCTGATCGCCTTCATGTTCACCTTCACCATCGGCGGCATGACCGGCGTGTTGCTGGCGGTGCCTCCCGCCGACTTCGTCCTGCACAATTCGCTGTTCCTGGTGGCGCACTTCCACAACGTCATCATCGGGGGCGTGCTGTTCGGCATCTTTGCCGGGATCAACTACTGGTGGCCCAAGGCGTTTGGCTACAAGCTCAACGAGTTCTGGGGCAAGATCTCGTTCTGGTGCTGGGTGATCGGGTTCTGGGTGGCCTTCGCACCGCTCTATGTGCTGGGGCTCATGGGCGTGACCCGGCGCCTGCGCACCTTCGACGACCCGTCCCTGCAGATCTGGTTCATCATTGCCGGGCTGGGCGCGCTGATCATCGCGGCGGGTGTTGCCGCCATGGCGATCCAGTTCGCCGTCTCGATCCTGGGCAAGAACAAGGACTGGGACACAACCGGGGATCCCTGGGACGGGCGTACGCTGGAATGGGCGACGTCCTCGCCGCCGCCGCAATACAATTTCGCCTTCACCCCGATCATCTACGACAATGACGCCTGGGCGGACATGAAAAAGCGCAATGCGCAGCACCCCACGCAGGGCTTCCGGGACATCCATATGCCGCGCAATACCTGGGCCGGCATCGTTCTGGCCGGGTTGAGCGTGGTGCTGGGGTTTGCGCTGATCTGGTACATGTGGTGGCTGGCCGTGCTCAGCCTTGCCGGGATCGTGGTGGTGTCCATCATGCACACCTTCAACTACGACCGGGACTATTTCATCCCGGCCGAGGCCGTGGTGGCGCTGGAAAGCAAGCGCCACAAGCCAGTGCCGGCAGGGGAGTGACGATGAGCAACACTGTTCAAGCCGAGCCTGGCGAAAAGCTCGAATTCTACGATGTGGTAAGCCACGAGCACACCGTGCACGGCTCGACCCAGATCGGGTTCTGGCTGTACCTGATGAGCGACTGCCTGATCTTTGCGACCCTGTTTGCCATCTATGGCGTGCTGGGCGCGAACTTTGCGGCAGGGCCGGCGCCGGCCGATCTGTTCAACCTGCCGCTGGTGGCCGCGAGCACGGCGGCGCTGCTGCTCTCCTCCATCACCTATGGCTTTGCCATGCTCGACATGAACGAGGGCAAGCAGGGTGGCACGCTGGCCTGGCTGGGCATCACCGGAGTGTTGGGCGCCCTGTTCCTGGGGTTTACGCTCTATGAGTTCGCCCATCTGATCCATCTGGGAGCGGTGCCGCAGCGCTCGGCATTCCTGTCGGCCTTTTTTGTGCTGGTGGGGACCCATGCGCTGCATGTGCTGTTCGGCATCATCTGGCTGGTGACGCTGCTGGCGCAGATCTGGCTCAAGGGGCTGATCCCGGCCAACCAGATCCGCGTGCAGTGCCTGTCGATGTTCTGGCACTTCCTTGACGTCATCTGGATCGGGGTCTTCACCGTTGTCTACTTGATGGGAATGCTGCGATGAGCACTGCAACGCACAACCAACCGCTCCCGGCCGACGCGCCGGCCCACCCGCATCCGGGCATTTCGGGGGACGGCCATGGCCATGGCACGCGGCGCAGCTATCTGATCGGGTTCGCGCTGTCCGTTGTGCTGACGGCCATTCCGTTCTGGCTGGTGATGGCCGATGTGATCGCCGACACCACCATCGCCACGCTGACCATCATGGCGTTCGGCGTGGCGCAGATCCTGGTGCACATGATCTATTTCCTGCACATGAACACCAGGAGCGAGGGGGGCTGGACCATGATGGCGGCGATCTTCACCATCATCGTCATCGTCATCGCGCTGTCGGGGTCCTTGTGGGTGATGTACCATCTCAACACCAACATGATGCCAGGGCATGTGATGGACCCGGCCTTGATGATGTAGGCCATGGCTGACCCTGCCCAAGGCGCCGGGCGCCGTCACCGCTCCGGGCTGACGCTGGCCGTGCTGGGCATTGTTGCCCTGCTCGGCGCGCTGGGATTTGGCGCGCTGGGCGTCTGGCAGATGGAGCGGCTAAACCAGAAGAACACGCTGATTGCCGCCGTGCAGACGCGCACCAGTGCCGCTCCGCTGGATATCGGCGCGGAGGGGGCCTGGGCGCAGTTCGATCTGGTGCGCGACGAGTACCGCCAGGTGCGCCTGGCCGGCCGGTTCGAGCATGCACAGGAAACCCTGGTGCAGGCGGTGACCGGCTATGGGGGCGGGTTCTGGGTGCTGACGCCGCTGCGGCTTGCGGATGGGCGCAGCGTTCTGGTCAACCGGGGGTTCGTGCCGCCGGCGCTGCGCGAGCCCGGGATGCGCCCTGCCCCCCGCGGTGAAGTGACGGTGACCGGGCTGTTGCGGCTGAGCGAGCCGGGGGGCGGGTTCTTGCGCAGCAACGATCCTGCCGGGGAGCGGTGGTATTCGCGCGATGTGGCGGCGATTGCGGCCGACAAGGCGGTCGGCGACGCTGCGCCGTTTTTTGTCGACGCCGCTGCTGGAGCGCCGGGCACTTACCCAATCGGGGGGCTGACGGTGCTCCAGTTCCCCAACAATCATCTGGCGTATGCGCTGACCTGGTTTGCGCTGGCGCTGATGGTGCTGGGGGGATTTGGCTATGTGCTGTGGGATCGCTGGCGGGCGGGGGCCTAGGCCTGCGGCCCTACCCTGGATGGGTCCAGCACGGCGGGGCGGCCGGGCAGGCTCAACTGCGCCGTGCGGGGCGCCGTTTCGGCGATGACCTTGCCCGCCTTGATCACCTTGAGGCGCGTCGCCTTGAGGCGGATGGCTTCGATCGGGTCCGCGGCCTGCAGCAGCACCATGTCGGCCTTGCAGCCGACATCAAGGCCATAGCCATCAAGGTTGAGGATCGCGGCAGGCCCGCTCGTAACGGCGGCAAAGGCCTGGCGCATGGCGTCACGACTGGTCATCTGCGCGACATGCAGGCCCATGTTTGCCACGTCGAGCATGTCGGCCTGCCCCAGCGAATACCAGGGGTCCATCATGCAGTCCTGCCCGAAGGCGCAGGTGATGCCGTATTGCAGCATTTCGGGGAAGCGGTTCATGCCGCGCCGCTTGGGGTAGGTGTCGTGGCGGCCCTGGATGACGATATTGATGTTGGGGTTGGCAATGGCGGCGATCCCCGCCTCGGCCATCATCGGCAACAGCTTGGAGACGTAGTAATTGTCCATGGAGTGCATGGAGGTCAGGTGCGATCCGGTCACCCTGCCCCCAAGCCCAAGGCGCTGGGTCTCATAGGTCAGGGTTTCGATGTGGCGGCTGAGCGGATCGTCGGTTTCATCGCAATGCAGGTCGACCAGAAGCCCCCGTTCGGCGCCGATCTCGCACAGCGCCCGGACGCTGGCGGCGCCGTCCGCCATGGTGCGCTCGAAATGGGGAATGCCGCCAACAACATCGACGCCCATGTCGAGGGCGCGGTTGAGCAGGTCCACGGCGCCCGGATAGCGATAGTAGCCATCCTGGGGGAAGGCGACCAGTTGCAGATCGATATAGGGGGCGACGCGGCGCTTGACCTCAAGCAGCGCTTCAACGCCCAGCAGGCGCTCATCGCAGATATCGACATGGGTGCGGATGGCCAGCAGGCCCTGGCTCGCGGCGAGGTCGCAATAGGCCATGGCCCGCGCGATGACCGCATCGTGCGTCAGAAGCGGCTTGAGCTCGCCCCAGATGCGGATGCCCTCGAGCAGGAGCCCCGATTCATTGATGCGCGGCAGCCCCAGCGAGAGCGTTGCGTCCATGTGAAAATGGCAATCAACGAACGGGGGCGAGACGAGCTGGCCGGCAGCGTCGATGCTCTGCCCGGCCTCGCCCGCAAGGTTCGGCTCGAGCGCGGCGATACGGCCGTTGGTGATGCCGATGCCCATATTGGTGCGGCCATCGGGGAGCGTGGCGTTGGTAAGCTTGAGGTCGAACATGTCTTGGTCCAGTTCTTGAGTGGCAGTGCGTCATTGCCCGGCTGGTCTGGGCAATCCGTGGTTCAGCATGGGTGAAACCAAAGGTGGATCACCGGGCTCCCGGGTCGGGCCCGAGGGTGTCCCGGGGACGACGATAAGCTTTCAGGGTCAATGCCTTTGCCCCTTGAACCAGGGCTGCAGCAGGGCGCGGGGGTAGTCGGCGCGCCGGGCAACAAGAACCAGCGCCAGAATGGACAGCAGATAGGGCAGCATCAAAAAGACCTGGCCGGGCACGATCTGGCCGATCTCGGCCTGCAGCCTGATCTGGAAGGCGTCAAAGGCACCAAACAGCAGCGCCCCGAGCAGGGCCTTGCCCGGTTGCCAGGACGCAAAAACCACCAGCGCGATGCAAATCCAGCCGCGCCCGTTGACCATGCCGAAAAAGAACGCGTCAAACGCGGACAGGGTGAGGAAGGCCCCGCCCAGGGCCATCAGCGCTGAACCGGCAACAACGGCGCCGATGCGCAGCGCCCGGACGGACAGGCCCTGGGCTTCCACGGCGCCTGGATTGTCGCCGACGGCGCGGATCGCAAGGCCCAGAGGCGTGCGATAGAGCACGAAGGCGAGCAGGGCGACCAGGGCAAAGGCGAGCCAGCTCAACGGCGTTTGCGCAAACAGCGCCGGACCGATGAACGGCAGATCGCTCAGGCCCGGAATGGCAACTGGCTGGAACGGGGTTATGCGCGGCGGCGAGGTGACGCTGGGCAGCGCGGTGCGGTAGGTGAAGTAGCTCACACTGGTGGCCAGCAGGGTGATGCCGATGCCCGAGACATGCTGGGACAGACCCAGGATGACGGTAAGCAGGGCATGAAGCAGGCCGAACGCGGCACCGGCAAGGGCGGCGACGAGCACCCCGCCCCAAAGGCCGGCGCCGAGATAGACGGCAATCCAGCCAGCCATCGCCCCGGCAACGAAAATGCCTTCAATGCCCAGGTTGAGCACCCCTGCCCGCTCGCACAGCAAGGCGCCGAGCACGCCAAAGATCAGCGGGGTGGCGATGCGCACCGCAGCGGCCCAGAAATTGGCGGAGGCAAAGATATCGAGCAGAACCTCCATGGGCTAGCGGCCTCCAACCAGCGCGGGGCGCTGGTAGCGCACCCGGAAGCGAAGAAAGAAACTGCCCACAAGCACGCAGAGCAGCGACAGCGCCACGACCAGGTCGGCGAGGTAATTGCTGATCCCGGTGGCGCGGCTCATGGAATCGGCACCCACGAACACAGCCGCGACAAACAGCGCGGCAAACACCGTGCCGATCGGGGACAGGCCCGCCAGCATGGCAACCACGATGCCCGAATAGCCAAAGCCGGGGGACAGGTCGGACGACAGGTAGAACTTGACCCCGGCGACTTCGCCGACCCCGGCAAGCCCCGCCAGCCCGCCGGACATCAGCGCGACCTTGAGCATGGTCCGGTGCACCGGAATGCCGGCAAACCGGGCAGCGGCCTGGTTCTCCCCGACCGCCTTGATCTCAAAGCCCAGCACGGTTTTTCGCACCATCAGCCAGAGCAGCAGTGCGGCCGCCAGGCCGACGACAAGGCCCCAATGCATGCGCAGGCGGGGTACCAGCTTGTCGAACCGGGCTTCGGCCAGCAGCGGCACCGATTGCGGCCAGCCCATGGCGAGCGGGTCCTTGAGGGGGCCCTCGATCAGCAGCTGGACAAACAGGATCACCACGAAATTGAGCAGCAGCGTGATGACCACTTCATCGGCACCGAAGCGCTGCTTGAGAATGGTGGGAACCACCATCATCAGCCCGCCGGCAAGAAAGCCGGCAATCATGACGGCGGGGATCAGCAGGGGCGCCGGAATGGCAAGCAGCCCGCTGCCCACCAGAACGGCGGCAAGCGCGCCAATGTAAAGCTGGCCCTCGGCGCCGATGTTCCAGAGCCGGGCGCGGAAGGCCACGGCGGCGGCAAGACCGGTGAGGATCAGCGGGGTGGCGCGATTGAGCGTTTCGCTGAGGGCGAACGGGGAGCCGAAGGCGCCCTGAACGATGAGCCCATAGGCGCTGAACGGATTGCCCCCCGCCAGCAATACGGGAACGGCAACAACCAGCAATGCCACCAGGGCAGCGAGCAGCGACACGGCCAGCTTGAGGCGCAGCGAAGTATGGGTGCGGGGCTCGAGGCGAAAACTCATGCCGGCACGCCCAGGGGTGCGGTGATCGATTGCCCGGCCATGAGCAGACCCACACTGCCCCGGTCGAGGGCAGCGGAGGGGCCCGCATCGCTGACCTGCCCGGCATGGACCACAAGCAGCCGGTCGGCCAGGGCAAACAGCTCGTCAAGGTCCTCGGAAATCACCAGAACGGCGGCGCCCCGGTCGCGGGCAGCGATGAGGCGGCGGTGGATTTCGGACTGGGCGCCGATATCAAGCCCGCGCGTGGGTTGATTGGCGAGGATAAGGCGCGGCTCGCGCTCGAGCACGCGGGCAAGGATGAGCTTTTGTGCATTGCCGCCGGACAGCAGTCGCGCCTCGGTATCGGAGCCGGGGCAGCGAATGTCGTAGGCGGCTATGGCGGCGTTGGCGCGGGCACGCATGGCCTTGCGGTCGAGCAGGCCAAAGCGCGCGAACGGCTTGCCGCGGACTTCCTCGAGGGCGATGTTGTCGGCGATGCTCATGGTGCCAACGACGCCGTCGTGCTGGCGGTCCTCGGGCATGCGGGCGACACCGGCGGCAACCAGGGCGCGGGGGTTGGCGCTGGTGATGGGCGTGCCATCGAGCAGGACCTGCCCCGAGCTTGGCACCGCAAGGCCCGAGAGCAGCGCGGCGATCGCCGCCTGGCCATTGCCCGAGACACCGGCGATGCCGACGATCTCGCCCCTGCGCAGCGTGAAGCTGGCATCGGTGAGCGGCGCGCGGGCCACGCCGCGGGCAAGACTGACCTTGCGGAACTCGACCAGGGCCTTGCCCGGTGTCGGCGCGCTGCGCCTGACCTCGGCAACGGCCTTGCCGACCATGAGATCGGCAATGGCGCGCCGGTCAGCCTGGGCCGTCAGCAGTTCACCCGCCTTGCGCCCGGCGCGCAGCACGGCGATGCGGTGGGAGACGGCAAGCACCTCGCCCAGCTTGTGGGAAATAAAGATGACGCCCAGCCCGTTGGCGGCAAGGCGGCGCAGCACGGTGAACAGGCCCTCCGCTTCCTGCGGGGTAAGCACGGCGGTGGGTTCATCAAGGATCAGCACGCGCACGTCGCGATACAGCGCCTTGAGGATTTCAACGCGCTGCTTTTCCCCCACGGTGAGCGCGGCAACGCGGCGGTCAAGATCGACCTCAAGCCCGCTTTCAGCGATGATCCGTTCGATTTTCCGGCGGGCGGCACGGCTGGCCCCCAGGCGCATCAGCGGCTCGGTGCCCAGGCGAATATTGTCGAGGCCGGACAGGTTCTCGGCCAGGGCAAAGTGCTGGTGAACCATGCCGACGCCGGCGGCGAGTGCCGCGCCGGGCGAGCCGGGTGGAAGAATTTGATCGGCAACGCGGACGCTGCCTTCGTCCTGCACGTAGTGACCAAAAAGGATGTTCATCAGCGTGGTCTTGCCGGCGCCGTTTTCACCCAGCAGAGCAAGGATTTCGCCGCGATGAAGGGTGAGATCCAGCCCGTCATTGGCGACAAGAGGGCCAAAGCGCTTGGTGATGCCCTGGAGGGAGAGGACAATTTCTGCCTGCCGATTAGCCAAAGTAGCGCCTTTGTCGTGTTCTCCGGATTGCCCGGCTCGTCCGGCCAATCCGGCGGTGGTTCGCCCCCCCATGGACCACCTGGCCCCCGGGGCAAGCCCGAGGACACGCCGGGTGGCGACGAAAGAGGGGGGCTTTTGCGCGAAAAACCTTACCTACATCGTCGAGCTTGGTTCTGCGTCGTCAATCTCCACCGTGAAGGCGCCCGATTTGATCTCCGCTTCCTTGGCCTTGGCGGCGGCGACGACTTCTGCGCCGGCCAACGCTTCATCCACCGCAAGGCTTGAGCCGCCATGTTCCATGAAGGCATAGATGCCGTAGTCCGAGGCGGTGAAACTGCCCGCCTTTACGTCGGCAATGGCCTTGTCGATCATCGGCTCGCCATGCCAGAGGGCGCTGGCAAGGATGGTGCCGGGGTAATCGGCCGACGTGTCGATGACATTGCCGATGGCCAGGATGCCACGCTCCCTGGCGGCGTCGGAAACCCCGAACCGCTCGGCATAAAGAATATCGGCGCCAGCGTCGACCATGGCGAAAGCGGCTTCCTTGGCCTTTGGCGGGTCGTACCAGGAATTGATGAAGCTGACGGAGAACTTGACCTCCGGATTGACCGCGAGCGCGCCCTCCATAAAGGCATTCATCAGCCGGTTGACTTCGGGGATGGCGTAACCGCCGACCATGCCGATCTGGTTGGTTTCGGTTTTCTCGCCCGCGATCATGCCGGAAAGATAGCTCGGCTCGTGGATGAAATTGTCGAAGGTGGCGAAGTTGGGCTCCACGGGCGGCAGGGACGAGCCCATGAGGAAGGCGATTTCGGGGTAGTCGGCCGCCACTGTGCGCGCAGGCTGTTCGACGCCGAAGGATTCCCCGACCATCAGGCCGACGCCCTGCTCGGCATATTCGCGCATGACGCGCTCATAGTCCGTGTTGCTGATGTTTTCGGAAAACACATATTCGATGTCGCCGCGCTCCTGGGCCGCCACCAGCGCATTATGCAGGCGCGATGCCCACTGCTGCTCGACCGGCACGGTCCATACGGCGGCAACCTTGAGCACATCCTGCGCCCAGGCCATGCCGCTCAGCGACAATGCGGTGCCCAGCGCCAGAGCGCCGATCAGTGTGCGGCGACCAATCTTTGCGTTTTCACTCATTTGCCAACCTGTTCTGTTCAAAAAAGAGCCCAGCGTCCCTCCTGCTTATCTAGTAGGCATAAGCTTGCGCTGGCAAGCTGGAAATGGTTCTTCAACAGGGTTCGTCAGAGCCCGCCGGGCATGATATGGCAAGCCCGGATTTCCCTTGAGAGCACAAATCATGAATGCTGTCAGACTTGCGCTGTCCACGCTGGTGATCCTGAGTGCCCTGGGCGCCATGGCCCGGGCGCAGGACACGGTGACCTTTGGCACCAACTGGCTGGCCCAGGCCGAGCATGGCGGCTTTTATCAGGCCCTGGCCGATGGCACCTACAAGCAATACGGCCTCGACGTTGCCATCCGCCAGGGCGGGCCGCAGGCGCCGAACCGTCAATTGCTGATCGCGGGGCAGATCGATTTCTATATCGGGGGCATGACGACCATCGATGCCGCCGCCCAGGCCATTCCGATCATCGCCGTGGCCGCCATTTTCCAGAAGGACCCCCAGGTTCTGCTCGCCCATCCCCAAGCGCCTTTCACCGATCTTGCGAGCCTGAGCAAGGCCAGCAGGATCATCATGGGCAAGGACACTTTCTTTGCCGGCTACTGGCCCTGGATCAAGTCGACCTTCACCGGGTTCAGCGACGAGCTTTATGAGCCCTATACCTTTAATCCCGCGCCCTTTCTTGCCGACCCCATGGCCGTGCAGCAGGGTTATGTGACCTCCGAGCCCTATGCGATCGAGCAGCAGGCGGGCTGGGCGCCCAAGGTGTTCCTGCTGGCCGATCATGGCTACCAGCCCTATTCCGCGACCATCCAGACGCGGCAGGACCTGGTGGACCACAATCCGGACCTGGTGCAGCGCTTTGTCGATGCCAGCGCCATCGGCTGGTATAACTATCTTTATGGCGACAACACTGCCGCCAACGCGATGATCAAGGCTGACAACCCGGACATGACCGATGGGCAGATCGAATTTTCCATCGCCAAGCTCAAGCAATACGGCATTGTGGTTTCGGGCGATGCCGAAACCGGGGGCATTGGCTGCATGAGCGATGCACGCTGGACGAACTTCTACAACCAGATGGCCCAGGCCGGGGTTTATGCAGCCGGGATCGATCTGTCCAAGGCCTATACCCGGCAGTTCACCTGCAAGGGTGTTGGCGTCGAACTGGCTGCGGCACGGTGAGCCGCAGGCGCGGGGCCGTGCGGTCCGCGCCGCCCATTGGGGTATGAACCATTGACCGATCCTGGCCCCGCCCCTGCCCCCGCTGCCGCGCATCCCGGAGCGCGCCGCCCCGTTGTCGCCATGCACGACGTCGGCAAGGTGTTTTCCAACGGCACGGTGGCGCTCGGGGCGCTGTCGCTGGACGTGCGCGAGGGGGAATTCCTCTCGCTGCTGGGGCCCTCGGGATGCGGTAAATCCACCGCCCTGCGGATCATGGCCGGGCTGGCCGCCCCATCCTCGGGAACGATCGCCTGGCCTTCATCCACCATCAATCGGAGGGGCCTGCCCGAGGGTGACATCGGTTTTGTGTTCCAGGACCCGACGCTGATGCCGTGGCAAACCGTGTTCGGCAACGTCTATCTGCCGCTCAGGCTGCGCGGGACAGGCAAGGCGCAGGCCCGCGATATTGTCATGGCCAACCTTGCCCGCGTCGGACTGGCCGACTTCGCCCATGCCTATCCCCGCGAGTTGTCGGGCGGCATGAAGATGCGCGTATCGATCGCGCGGGCGCTGGTGACGCAGCCCAAGGTGTTGCTCCTCGACGAGCCGTTCGCGGCGCTGGACGAAATCACCCGGCACAAGCTCAATGACGATGTGCTGGCGCTGTGGAGCCAGACCGGGGTCACGGTGATCTTCGTGACCCATTCGGTGTTTGAATCGGTGTATCTGTCGAGCCGGATCGTGGTGATGCGGGGGCGGCCCGGACAGGTGTTCAGCGACCTGGCGATCGCCCAGCCGGCGGTGCGGGGCGCGGCGTACCGGGTGTCCGAACTCTACCGGGCCAATTGCCAGGCCGTGTCCGATGCGCTGCAGGGCGCGATGCAGATGGCGGAAACCTGAATGGTGAGCGCCTGGGGCAAGGCGTTGCAGATCCTCGTGCCGCTGCTGGCGCTGGCAGCGGGCATTGTGGTCTGGCAGTGGATCGTTACGGCCAACCAGATACCGAGCTACATCCTGCCCGGGCCGCTGGACGTGGCACTGGCGCTGCTGAGCGATAGCGCAACGCTGTGGCCCGCCCTGCTGGTGACGCTGGCCATTACCCTGATGGCGCTGGCCGGGGCGCTGGTTGGAGGGGTCCTGATCGCCATCGTCATCGTGCAAAGCAGATGGCTGGAGCTGGCGCTTTCCCCGTTCACGGTGATCCTGCAGGTAACCCCGATCATCGCCATTGCCCCCCTGATCCTGATCTATGCGCCCAACACCCAGACGGCGCTGCTGATCTGCGCCTTTGCCGTGGCGTTTTTTCCCGTTCTGTCCAACATGGTGCAGGGGCTCAAGAGCGTCGATCACGGCCTGCTCGATCTGTTTGAACTTCATGGCGCCAGCCGCTGGCAAACGCTGCTTTACCTCCGGCTGCCGGCCTCCATGCCCTATTTCATGGCCGGCTTGCGCATTGCGGGCGGCCTGTCGCTGATTGCCGCCATCGTGGCGGAATTTGCCGCCGGCTCGGCCGGGCAAGGGGCCGGCCTGGCGTTCCGCCTGCTGGAGGCGCAATACCGGCTCAATCTGCCGCGCATGTTCGCGGCGCTGGTCATGCTGTGCGGCACCGGTATTGCCATTTACGGGCTGACCTCGCTCATCTCCTGGCTGACGCTGCATCGCTGGCATGAAAGCGCCACGAGGCGGGAGAACTAGAGTGCGGATCGCTCTCGGCCGGCCGGGAACCAAAGCAACAGCATGGCATTTACCCCGCAGAGACCAGCGCGCGTCAACTGGACGTGGCGGCACAGGGAATGGGTTGGTTTTTCCAGTTTCCCCTCCCAGCCAACGAAACGGCAGCCGAGCCCTTATCCCGCCCGTGCTGGTCTCGCCCCTCCCCGATCTGTTGCCATCGACGCGCTCAGGACCGGGCGATGATCTTGATTTCACCGAATGCGGGAGGGCTGGCGATGATGGCCGGCACCTCCGAAAGCGGCACGATGCGGCTGACAAGGCAATCGAGCGCCAGGGTTCGGGCGCTGATCATGGCGGCAGCGCGCGCATGGGTCAGCGGGTTGAGATAGGCGCCTTGGAGCCGGATTTCGTTGACCAGCAACTCGAACGGGGCAACGCTGACCCCCTGCCCCTGCGGCATGACGCCAAAGATCACCACGGCGCCGCCGCGGCGCACGGCAGCGACCGATTGGGTGAAGGTCTGCGGCACGCCGGCGCATTCAAGCGCCACGTCGACGCCGCCGGGGGCGATGGCGCGGATCTGAGCCAGGGCGTCGCTGGCCGCCGGATCGATGGCGTGGGTTGCGCCCAGCGTCAGCGCCAGTTCGCGCCTTGGCTGCTGGCGGGTAGACAGAACAATCGTGCCCGCACCCGCCAGGCGGCACAGTTGCACCATCAAGAGACCAATCACCCCGCCCCCGAAAATCGCGACGCTGTCGCCCGGGCTGATGCGCGCCACGTCAAGGCCGTGCAGGCAGCAGGCCAGCGGCTCGCAAAAGGCGGCGTGGACCGGATCGAGGTCCACCGGCAGCACGTGGGCCTGCCCTTCGGGCATGACCAGATACTGGGCAAACCCGCCGTCGCGCTGCACGCCGATGGCACTGAGATGGGCGCAAAGATTGAACCGGCCGGAGCGGCATTGCGAGCATGTACCACACGCGATGTTGGGATCGCCCGTGACGCGCTGGCCGATCTTGATCCGCGTGACGGCCGATCCGGCCGCCAGAACCGTGCCGGCGAACTCATGGCCCAGGGTCACCGGCTTGGCCGTGGGATATTCGCCGGCATACATGTGCCGGTCCGAGCCGCAAATGCCACAGGCTTCGATCCTGATCAGGATGTCCCCCGGACCGGGCTGAGGCTGGGGAACGTCCTGCAATCGAAGGCTGTGGGCGGCCAGCAGGCGGACGGCTTGCATGGTCTTACCGGTTGCGGCGGCGAAGCTGGTCGAAAAACACGATGATGATGATCAGGGCGCCGGTGATGATGCGCTGCCAGAAGGAGTTGACGTTGAGCAGATTGGCGCCATTGCTGATGGTGGCCAGAATGAAGGCCCCGATCAGCGGACCGTGGATGGAGCCGACAGCACCAAACAGCGAGGTGCCCCCGATCACCGAGGAGGCGATGGCCTGCAATTCCCAGCCTTCGCCCTGGGTGGCATTGCCCACGCCCAGCCGCGCTGCCAGCATGACCCCGACAAAGGCCGCGCACATGGCCGAAAGACCATAGGCAATATAGATCATCTTGGGGACGCTGACGCCCGACAGGCGGGCCGCTTCAGGGTTGGAGCCGACGGCATAGAGGTAGCGGCCCCATTTGCTCAGATGCAGGAATATAAAGGCGGGCACCGCCACCAGCACCACCATCCAGAACAGGTTGGGCACGCCCAGGAAGCTCTCGCGCGAGAACTGGTTGAAGCCCGCATCGGTGATGTTGATGGTGGAGCCGTTGGTGATCAGCAGGCCGATGCCGCGCAGCGAGGTAAGCGTTGCCAGGGTGATGATGAAGGGCGGCAGGCCCATCTTGACGATGCCAAAGGCATGGAAGAACCCGATCAGCAGGCCAACAACCAGCGTGATGATGATGGCCACCCATACCGGCACGCCCGACTGGATGAGCAGCGCCACGATGACGGTGGAGAACCCGACAATGGCACCCACCGAAAGATCGATACCCGCCGTGATGATGACGAAGGTCTGCCCGATGGCCAGGATCGCGATCATCGAGCCCTGGCGCAACAGATTGGAGATGTTGTTGCCAGTGGCAAAGTTTGGCGTGGCGATGCTCAGCGCCACGCACAACAGGATGAGCAGGCCAACCAGGGTCAGCGCAAACAGAAAGCTCCAATTGCGCCGGGCCTTGATGGAGGTGGGAGTTACTTCGGTGGTCATCGTCGTCTCCAAACGTCAGGCTAAACGCCAATGGCCTCGGCCAGAATGTCTTCGTGCGATCGCTCTCGATACCCCTGGCTGCCCACCAGATGCCCCTCGCGGAAGACATGGAGCGTATCGGCCAGTTCGTACACTTCGGGCAGGTAGGACGAAATCAGGATGATGCCCGCGCCATTCCTGAGCAGGGTGGCGAACAGGCGGTAGATTTCGGCCTTGGTGCCCACATCGACACCCACGGTGGGCTCATCGAAGATGAAGACTTCGGCGCCATGGTTCAGCCATTTGCCGATGACGATCTTTTGCTGATTGCCACCCGACATCGATGAGGCCAGCGAGCGGCGCGAGGGCGTCTTGATCGCCAGGTTCCTGATCTGGTCATCGGCACGGCGTTTTTCCTGCGCCCGGTCGATGAGTAGGCCGCGGTTGATCCGGTCATAGACCGGCAGATTGATGTTGAGCCCGATCGGCAGATTGAGGTTGAGGCCCTGGTCGCGCCGGCTTTCGGGCGCCAGTGCAATGCCCAATTCGATCGCGGAGCGCTCGTTGCGGATATTGGCAGGCTGCCCCTTCCACAGGATTTCGCCGGCGGTCCTGGGGTTGCGCCCAAAGATGGAGAGGGCGAATTCGCTGCGGCCGGCCCCGATCAGGCCATAGAGCCCAACGATTTCCCCGGCACGAACGGCAATGGAAACATCGGCAAAGCCCTTGCCGCTGAGCTTGCGGGTTTCGAGCAGGGTCGCCCCCAAGGGAATTTGCTCCTTGTGGTAGATCTGGTCGAGCGTGCGATTGATCATCAGCGCGACCAGTTCGGCGTCGTTCGTCTCATCGATATTGCGGGTGCCCACATGGGTGCCGTCGCGCAGCACCGAGACGCGGTCGGCCAGTTCGAACACTTCTTCCATGCGGTGGCTGATGTAAACGATGGTGACGCCTTCGGCCTTGAGGCGCCGGATCAACGCGAACAACTGGGCCGCTTCCTGGCGGGTCAGATAGGCGGTCGGCTCGTCGAAAATGATGAACTTGGTGCCGCGCAGGGAAGCGCGCGCGGTGGCGACCAGTTGCTGCTGGCCGATGGTCAGTGTCCCCAGCAGGGCATCGGCGGGCAGGCTGAAACCCATGTCGTCGAGAATTTTCTGCGCCGCGCGGGTCATGTCGCGCCGCTGCAAAAGGCCCCATTTGGTGTTCTCGTCGCCCAGAAAGATATTGGCGGCAACCGACAGATGCCGGCAGAGCACCACTTCCTGGTGCACCGCATTGATGCCGTGGGCGATGGCTTCGTTGGGGGTGGCGAGTTCGACCTCCTGCCCGTTCCAGACGATGGTGCCGCCCGAGCGGCGGATCACGCCGGTCAAAAGCTTGATCAGCGTCGACTTGCCGGCGCCGTTTTCCCCCACGATGGCATGGACCTCGCCGCGGCGGAAACGCAGCGTGCTGCGCTTGAGGGCCTGGATGTGCCCATAGCGCTTTTCGAGATCGCGCAGTTCAAGGATGATGTCTTCGGCAGGGATGGCCGCGGCGTTGTGCCGGTCCGCCGGCGCCGGACCGCTGGATAGGTCAGTCAATAAAGCCCCCTCCGCCCAGTGATGATCCACGGATCTGCAGCGGCGTCATCCCGGCCTGAGCCGGTATGGCACCCTGGCTGAGGAGAGATTTGCGCCCGGACATGATCATCCAGGCGCAAATCCCCCAGCGCTCAGTTCACCTGGGGATTGAGCAGCTCCTGGCTGCGCTCGTCGTTCATGTTGGCGCTGGTGATCAGATTGGCGCCGGTATCGACGAACTGCTCGACGGTTTCGCCCTTGGACACGGCAAGTGCCGTGGCGATGCCGTCATAGCCCATGCGGTAGGGGTCCTGCACGACAAGAGCGTCGATGGTCCCATCGGTGAGGAAGCTGACGAGCTTTTCGTCGCTGTCAAAGCCGACCAGCGATACCCGCTCCGCCGCGCCGTTTTCAGCCAGGGCCTGGCCTGCGCCCTGGGCCATGATGAGGTTGGACGCGAAAATGCCGACCAGATTGGGGTTGGCGGTCAGCAGATCGGTGGTGATGTTGAGCCCGGTCGCGGCCTGGCCGTCAGCGTAGCGGTCGGCAACCAGGGTGATGCCGGGATAGGTCTCCAGCTGCTCCATGAAGCCCTGGCGGCGCTCTTCGAGCGAGCCGGCGTTGGGAACGCTGGTGATAAGCGCTACTTCGCCTTCTTCCTTGCCTGTGGCAGCCTTGATGGCAGCAACGAGCCCGTCAGCGGCGATGCGGCCGCCCTGGACGTTGTCGGTGGTGAGGAACGAGGAGAACGCCTCTGAGTCCGCGGCGGAGTCGATGCCCACGATCGGGACCGAGGCTGCCGCTTCGGTGATCGGCGCACCCAGCGCCGAACGCTCGGTGGGCGCTATGACGATAGCGGCCGGGCTGCCGGAGACGGCGTTTTCCAGAATGGAAATCTGGCCGTTGATGTCGGTCTCGGCCTGCGCACCCAGTTCGGGGACATTGACGCCCAGATCGACACCGGCCTGGCGGGCACCGGCCAAAACGATCTGCCAGTAAAAGGACGTGGTGTCCTTCACGATGATCGGAATGGTGACGTCTTGCGCCATCGACGCAGACGAGCCGAGCATGCCAGCCGCCAGAGCTATGGTGGACAGGCCAAGGACCGCACGGCGGCCCAGCTTCTTGATGATCATTGTTCACTCCCTATGCGTTAAGTCGCTTCGGCTTCTGTTGGCCCGATAGCGCGCCCTGCATCAAAGCATGGCGCAAGCAAATGTCCAAGCGGGGATAAGTAACATTTTTGGGGAGGCTATTGCCCGAGCAAGAGGTCCCGGGCCTGGTTGATCTTGGCGGCGAGGTAGCTGGAGCCGCCATGGTCGGGATGGACCGCTTTCATCAATTCACGATGGGCGGCCTTGATCTCGTCGTCGCTGGCGCCGGGCTGCAGGCCCAAAATGTCGTAGGCTTCGGCGCGCCCCACCTGCGGTTCGGGCCCGTTTCCGCTCGTGCCGGCGTCCTCGCCGGCCTGCGCGAAGTATTCCCGCCATCCGGCCCGATTGGCGTCGAGCCAGCTGTCCAGCAGGCTGGCGCTGTCGGGGTCCGATCCCACTTCGGCGATCAGGCTGCGGGTATCGTGTTCGCCCAGATCGATCAGATCGCGGCCGGAAAACTGTCCGGCACGAACCCGCCCCTGGACGCTGCCGGTGTCATGATCGAGTTCCATCGTGAAATAGCGGCTGCGCACCCTGGAGACATTGCCAGCCTGGCCGGGCCCGCTATCGAGCGAGAAAGGGCCAAGCCTGCCCGTGCGCAGGACCGAAAACGCCGCCGCCCCGGCAAACAGGGCAAGATCAAAGCGCCGGGCAAGCAGCAGCAGGAGCGCCAGCAGCGCCCCTCCCCCGCCAACCAGCCAGCGCAGCCCGCCAAACAGCGAGCGGCGGTCCAGCCGGCGCAAGTACTGGTAGGCCGCAAGGCTTGCCAGCACGGCCACGCCACCCAAAAGGATATAGCTCATGGCTTTTCGATCTGGGCGAGCAGGGCCCGGGCCGGTGCGCTGTCTTGCAGCTTGAGATGATCTCGCCCGCCGCTGGCATAGGCCGCGACGGCCTTGAGCAGCGCCGCCAGCTCCTGCGGGGCAGACGCGTCAAAGCGCGCATAAGCGCCCCGGGTGAGCCGGGCGAATTCGCGGAAGGCGGCTTCCACCCGGCTGTCGCGGCCTTCCTGAAACAAGAACACGGGGCAATTGAGCAGGCCCAGCTGACCGGCTCTGGCGGCCAGCTCGTCCACGTTTTCCTCGATCGCATCGCCAACAAACACCACTGCGTTGATCTTGCGCTTGGCGTGCTCGGCCCGGGCATGGGCGAACACCTTGCCGATCTGGGTATTGCCGCCGCGACAGTCTATGCCGCTCATCAGGCGAGCCAGGGCAGCCCCATCAAGCACCCATCTGGAGGCCCGGCATTCCCCGAACCCGCGGAAATACAGCAACTGCACCTGCAGGGCCCTGTCCCTGGGCAAGGCCTTGAACATTTCGGCCTGAAGCGAGCAGGCCAGATCCCAGGTCGGCTGGCGGCTCATGGTGGCATCGAGCGCAAACAGCAGGCGCCCATCCTGCCCGGCAGCAGGACGAGCCAGTTGATTGACCTTTTGCGTGAAGGCGGCGACGGCGTCGCTCACTGTTCCCCCGGTTTGAAGGGAGCCGCTATCGGGTCTGGTCGGTACTTTATTGCCCATGGGACAAATATGTGGGCAGCGGCAAGCGCAGACAAGTCCGCCCTTGTAACGGCTGCGTGGGCAGGAGGCTGGGCATGGCGGACACGCTACATGCGGTCAGGATGGCGTGGCTTAGTCTGCCCCACCAGTTTGGCGAGCTCTGAAAACGATGGCGTTTGCCCGTCGGCGGCGCTGTTGTTGGCAAGGTTGAGCAGCCGTGGCGCAAATGCCACCGCGTCGCGCTCGGCACCGCTCAGTTCATCGTTGCGGTAGTCGCCCAGCGCGGTCTGCTCGGCGCGGCGCATGGCCGTTGCGACCTCCTCGCGGGACATCACTCCCTTTTCCACCAGCGCGTTGTTGAGAGCGGCAATTGCCAGGTAAAGGCCTTCGAGTTGCAGATTGGCGGTGTTCACCGGTTTCTCCTCGGATCGCTTGAAAGGGTGGCTCGACAGCTAGAAGCCATACATGCGGCGGGACCATTGCAGGGCCACGATCCCCCCCTTGATGGAAGGGAGCATCGCAAGCGGCATGATGATGGCGAGCGGAATCAGAACGGCCAGGTAGATGGCGGGTGCGATATCGTTGCCGCTCCCCTGGAAGTGCATGAGGCCAACCACCAGGATGTGCCCCACAATGGTGATCGCCACATAGGCGGGCAAGTCATCGGCGCGGTGGCGGCTGAAATCGAGGCCGCAGTTTTCGCAGCGCGCCGCCACCTTGAGATAGCGGCGGAACAGCTTGCCCTGGCCGCAGCGCGGACAGCGGCAGCGCAGGCCATTGAGCATGGCAGGGCCCAGGCTGCGTGCATCGCCCTCCACCATTGCCGCGCCGTGGCTGCCCTCGCGCCCATCGTGATCTTTGCTCATGGCTACCTCCCGCTCTGGCGGGAAAACCTTGGTTCGCCGGTATGGTTCCGGTAATCGCTGCGCGCTCGAACTTAGCGGCCGGTCGCCGAGTGCGGCTTGGCAACGGGCTTGGATTCCGGCGAGCCGCGATAACGCAGAACGATCGACAGCACCACGAGCACGGCTGTGGACAGGAATTCGGACTGCCAGTTTTGGAAGGACTCGAACCACAGTTGCGGATCCGCGAGATATTGAAGCGCCGTCTGCTCTTGCTCTCCATGCAGCATGGCGTCCTGGTTGGCAGAGGCGGAACTTTGCAGCCAGTGCATGATGAAGGACAGGAAGAACAGCGCCAGCAAGGCGATCCCGAGTGAATAGGAATACAGCCCGGACCACAGGCCTCCAGCTTTCACCGGCCAGGGCGCATCGGCCTTGTGGCGCTCCCTGGCAGGGTCCCCATCTTCGGGGTTGCTGGTGTCGGGGTCCTTGGATTCAGCCGAACCGCGCTGAAACAACAGCGCCGTCATGATGACATAGGCCGACATCTGCAAGAACTCGCTCTCCCAGTTTTCAAACAGCGAGGATTGGAACTGGGGAGAGAAAAAATAGCGCAAAAGGTCGACCGAAGGGGCGCCATGGCGCGCGAGTTCGGCGTTTTCATGGAGCCAGCCCGCCCATAACATGCCGCCCAGACAAACACAGAAGATACCGCCAAGGGCAAGCGTCAAGCCATTGTCCCGCAGGAAGCGCATCAATGAGTTCCGTAGTTGGGCCGGCTCAAGGCCGGCTTGTCGATGTGCTGGTCGCACGATAGGGGCCAGCATATCGCGCATCGGTAAAGAGTTCATCGCCGGACCCGTGCCCGATCACCCATCAACCGTCCCGCCAAGGGCATGGCCCGGTCAGTGCCGCCGCGCCGAACTGCCGACGGCAAGGGCCAGGGCTCCCGCGGCGGCGATCACCGCGCCCATCGACAGCAAGGGATGAGTCTGGACCGCTGTCGTCAGGCTGAAACCCCGGCCATGGCCGAAGCGGGAGCGCTCATGGCCCTCGGACGGCGCGTGGTAAAGGTTTTCGTCCTCGGGCATATGGCCGTAATCCACCAGCGTCTCGTAGCTGAGGGCACTTTGCCCCTGCTCAACGGCGCCCGGCGCCAGAGCGGCAAGCGCGCCGCCCAGCACGGCGCTTTGACCCACGGAAATGGTGCGCTTGCGGTGTTCGGCGGCATGCAGAATGGCCTTGGCCACCACCTCGGGCGCATAATTGGGGCCCGGCCCCTTGCCCATTCCGCCCATATTGGTTTTGGCGTGATCAAAGAACCGGGTGTCGATGGCGCTGGGCTTGATCAGGGTTACTGACACGGGAAGCTTTTCGTGCAGCAGTTCCAGGCGCAGACCATCGGTGAAGCCCTTGATCGCGTGTTTGCTGGCAGAATAGGCGACCGACAGCATTTCGGGCACATCGGAGGTGAGCGAGCCCAGATTGATCAGGGCGCCCGGCTTGCCGGTCTGGCGGAAGTGATGGACGGCGGCCAGCGAGCCATACACCAGCCCAAAATAGTTCACATCGAAGATGCGGCGGTGATCCCGGGGGCTGAGGGCATCCACCGTGCTGATGACCCCCACGCCCGCATTGTTGACCCAGGTGTCGAACCCGCCAAAGCGCTCAATGGCCGTATCGGCGATACGGTTGACCTGGGTCTCCTCGCTCACATCGGCCTCGACATGGATCGCCTGAGCGCCATCCCGATGCAGCTCGTCGCAAATCCGGGCCAGGGCGTCGCCATCGCGAGCCGCCAGCACCACTTTGGCGCCGCGCCGGGCGGCCAGCCGGGCGGTGGCCAGGCCAATGCCGGAGCTGGCACCGGTGATGACAATGGTTTGGCGGGCGAGCGGGGTCAGGGTGAAGGTCATGGCAAGCTCCTTGGGAACAGCTCCAACGGGGATGCCCCGCGCTGGTTTCACCCATGGCCTGGCTGGTGCCCATCGTAAGCAGCCAGGCAGGCAACCCGGGAGCCGATGAAGCCGTTTGGCGAGAACTGGCATGGGAGCGCAAAGCCGAACATGAGTGATCCTGGTGATCTGGACCGGCCAAGGCCGGAGACCGACAAAGTGCTGACCGAACGCAACCGCGGCGAAGCGGAGGTCGCGGTTCTGGGCAACAACCCCTTTGGCAGCATGACCCGCATTGTGCTGGCGGTGGTTGTATTCGTGGTCCTGTTCGGCACGATCTTTTTCCTGATGCAAAACTGAACCCCTTTCCTGAATTGCCGGAGACCCCATGAAGATCGGCTTTCATGCCTCTCACGAACAATTTGCGCCCAGTTTGTTGCTGGCGCTTGCCGCCCAAGCCCAGGATGCCGGCTTCGATGCAGTCAAATCGTCGGACCATTTTCATCCCTGGAGTGCCAAGGATGCCCAATCCGGGTTTGCCTGGAGCTGGCTGGGCGCCGCAATGGCCAGAACGCATGTCCCTTTCGGCACCATCACGGCGCCTGGCTACCGCTATCATCCGGCCATCGTGGCGCAGGCGATCGCGACGCTCGCCGAGATGTTTCCCGAGCGCCTGTGGGTGGCACTGGGCAGCGGGCAAGCCATCAACGAGGCCATTACCGGGCAGTTCTGGCCCGAAAAAGCCGAGCGCAATGCGCGGCTGAAGGAGTGTGTCGAGATCATCCGGCAGCTCTTGGCCGGCGAGACGGTGACCCATCGCGGGCGCGTCACGGTGGTCCAGGCGCGGCTTTATTCCTTGCCGAGGGCTGTGCCGCCGCTGTTTGGCGCTGCAGTAACACCCGAAACGGCGAGCTTTGTCGGGGGCTGGGCCGATGGGCTGTTAACGACCGGCGGCGAGCTCGAGGATGTGCGCCAGGTGGTTGATGCCTTTCGCGCGGGCGGGGGCGAGGGCAAGCCGGTGATGATCCAGGATGCCCTGTCCTGGGCACCCACCGAGGATGAGGCCTTTGAGCAGGCGATCCAGCAATGGGCTGGGTCTGCGGCGGGTGGAGAAGTCAATTGGGATCTGCGCCAGCCTGCCGATTTCGACACGCTCAGCCGGCTGGTCGGACGCAAGGAGATTGGGGAAACTGTTGCCGTTTCGGCCGATCTGGGCGCCCATGCACAGCGCATCGCCCGCTACAGCGAACTGGCGGTGGACAGTGTCTACCTGCATAATGTCGGGGCCAATCAGCGACAGTTCGTCGACACCTTCGGCTCCAAGGTGCTGCCACAGCTGCGCGCGTGAGCCGCCTGGCTCAGCTTGCGGCCAGGACCACGACGGTGATAACGGCGATTGCCAGAATAAAAACCAGAAACAGGTACACCAGGCCTCCCGGCAAAGCGGGCCCCTGTCTGGGCTCATGGGGAGAAGTTGCCGCCGCAAGCGCCCTTTCCTGTGCAGATGCCGGAGATCCGCCGGCCTCTGCATCGGTGCCCAGGGGAGCCGTGGCGGGATCGGGAACAGCGACTTTCTCGCCGGTCAGGCCGCGGTCGATATTGTCACGCAATTGATCGGTGGTTGGGACTGCCATCCCGGGTAAAGGGCGGGCGCACGATCTTGTTCCACTCCTGCCCGGATGCCCCTGCAACTTAACATAGTTTAAAGCCATTGAACAATGGATATGCCAGTCTGTTGATGATTGTGTCCTCTAGGAACAAAACATGCCTGATTTAGACGACCCCTGGATCGACAAGGATTTCGAGTCGGCGGTTCGCGATACAGCGTACTTTCTCTGGGAAAATGATGGACGCCCGCTGGGCCGGGAGAAGGAATATTGGTTCACCGCGCTTGAGCGGTGCTTGCGCCAGCGCGAGGCAGATGCCCTGCTGCTACAGGAGCCGCGGGGGGAAGCAAACTCCTCCAGCACTTCGCAGCAAAAACCATGATCGCGCCGGCGTGAAGCAGCTGAAAAACCGGCAAGGAGGAACCCGAGCATTTAACTCTGGTTATAACTCTCGCGGCAAGTGGCGCCAGCCACGCATTATTGGTGGAGCGTTATGGCAGGTGAAGAAACGGCCGATCTGAACGGCAAGCGAATCATCGTGGTTGAAGATGATTTCATGCTGGCAACGGACATGTGCCGTACCCTGCGCGATCTTGGTGCGACGGTGCTGGGACCAGCCCCGACCCCGTTCTACGCCATGCATCTGATCGGGCGCAAAAAGATCGATGCCGCCGTGCTCGATGTTCGCCTGCATGGGGCCAATGTCTTTGAAGTCGCGGGCATGCTGCAGGACCAGGGCGTGCCCATCCTGTTCGCCACGGGGTCGGATCGCAAATCCATCCCCGGGCGATTCCAGGACGCGCTCCTGCTTGAAAAACCGTTTGACCCCAAGAGACTGGCAATAGAGCTCCAGACGTTGACCCGGCGGCCACCGGCGCGGGTCCCCGCCGTGACACGGCCGGCTCCCGCCAGCACGTCCTCGGAAGCGCCGGCGCAGGTGTTCGCCCGCGTCGCTGCCCGCAACCTGGGCACCGCTTAAAGACCCGGCGAGGCGCACGTCAGGCGTTTTCCACCCGTAGCCGCGTGGCCCCAACCCTTAGTTGGGCCGCAGATAGCGGGGGTCAAAAGAGGCCGCAGCTTCCCGGCCCGCGGCGTCCAGGATGGTGACCAGTCCCTGGCTCATCGTGATCAGCTTTTGCTTGCGCAACTGCTGAATGGTGCGGTTGATGTGAACGGTCGAGAGCCCCAGCGCTTCACCCAGTTCGGCCTGGGTCATCGCCAGTTCAAACTGCGCGCCAGCGCCGACAAGTCCGACAATGCGCAGCCGGTGGTACATTTCACACAGGAAATGGGCGAGCCGCTGCAGGGCATCGCGCGCCCCAAGGCTGATCACCAATTCCCGCGCGCAGGCCTGATCGACCGATGCGGCCCGCATCGCGGCCAAAAGAATGTTCGGCATCTTGTCGCCAACGGCCGAAAGCTGGCGCAGATCGATCCGCCCCACCAGCGTCGGGCCCAGCGCCATCACCCCCTGCCGGGTCGCGCTGGAGGACAAAAACCCGAAGTCGCAGAAGTCGCCCGGCAGCACGAAGCCGGTCATCTGGCGGCGCGCGGAGTCCAGCACCTTGTAATGGCACGCCAGCCCTTCCAGAAGAACCAGGGCTTCCTTGGAAGGCTGCTGTTCATGCAAAATGTCATGATGCGGCAGCACGGCATATGATGCGTCCACCAGCGTTTCCAGCGCCTTGCTTTCATGGGGTTGCAAGGGATAAAGCGCATTGAGCCGACGAACAAAGACGTCGTGCTCGCCCTGGTCACGCCGAGCATGCGCATTGGCAGTCAGTTCCGAGACGGGTGGGCTGTTCATGAGAGCTTGCCCTTTGGTGCAGCATCAAGGCTAACAGCATGCGCGTTGCGATCGTTCATCGTCGTGTCGATAGTTGTGGTTCGGACTATAAATCTTAGTAGCCTCACCGAAACGTTGAAAATGTCGGCGCGATCCCGGCACCGCTAAAAGGACGGCTTAGCGGGCATACGCCGCCATCTCAATTAACATAGATTAGGCTCGCCAGCGCCCACCCGTTCTCGGCGCTGGCCCGGGCGGGCGTACTGCCGGAATGGTCCTCAACCGCGAAAGGGTGCGCAAGGAGTTAACCCCCGTTACAGCCGCGAACTTTCCCCCAGCCCTGCGATTGCTGAAGTGGCGGAGTTCAAGACATGACCAATCCCACCTATTACACGCATGAAGACTGGGCCTGCTGGTACGAACGGGCCCGGGTCCATACCCGGGTCGCTCCGGGCCTCACCAGGGATTTGCGCTCGAGCACGGGGGTCACGCCAGCGCTGGTGGGGACGGCGTCGGCGACCCTGGCTGAGCTCGACGAGGATATTCTGGCCGGTGAATATCTGGCCCAAGCCATGCAGTCCACCGGAACAGGCTTGGCGGTTGCCGCCATAAGCCATGAATTATCGGCCATAGCACAGGATCTGCTGCAGGCTATCGTTGAAGCCAAGGCAGATCGTCGACCTTGGGACGGCTCAGAATTCACACTTTGATGCGGCCGAAAGCCCGCCCACGCCGGGTTTGAGCGCAAGATGCTGCTCGTAGCGGTGAAGCAGCTTGTCGATGCGCTGGGCTTCCCCCCGATTGTTGCGGGCCCGCGCCATGGTCCACAGGCCGATCTGAAAGCCGAGATAGCAGATTTCCATGGCGGCAACGAACCGGGGGTCTATGGCGCGGCCAATGCGGACAGCAAGCGCCCCGCGGAGTGCGTCGCGCTGGTCCCCGGATATGCCCAGCTCGATAACGGCGCCGGCAAGATCCCAGGCAATATCCTGGCAGCCGACCAGGTCGTGGGCGGCGTGATGATCGATGCCATCGAGCTTGAACCAGCCGGCGGGAGTGTTGATCCATTCCCAGGCGTGCATGCGATTGTCGGTGCAGCAGGCCACGGGGGTAAACCGGTCCGGATCGCCCAGAACCGCTTGCACGGCCCGGCCGGCGGCCGCTCCACAGCGCTCGGCGATGTTATGGGTGGCCATGGCATAGAGCGCAGGCAGGCTGGCGCCCGGGCAAGGGGCGGGCAGGCTGGCGCGCAGGGCGAGGTAATCGAGCACACGCCCATGCGGAACGGGCGCCTGCATCCCGCTTTTTCCCGTTACCCAGGGGGTAACAAGAAAGCCATGCGATAAAGCGACGGGTTCAGGCCCGAAACCCGCCTCGGCCAGGGTTTGAGCCAATTGCTTTTTGGCTTCTCCCATGCGGCCTACACCGGCAAACTTGGCCAGCCAGGTTGAGTTATCGCCATAAGCCAGGAATTTGCGCCTTTCCAGCGCCGGATCGGCCGGGCACGCAAGGTGGTCTGCATCGGGGGCGAGGTCTCGCCATGCCCCGCCGGACACCTCTCGCAGCGGCGCACGCAACCCTCCGGCGGCGCGGCCTATCCAGTTTTCCAGCCGATGGGCGGGGTTAGCCGATGTGAGAACAAGCTGCTCGAAGCCGACCAAATGCTTGTGCGCCCGCGCCCAGCGCTGCCGGTGCCGGGGCTGGGCCGCGCTGCCCAGATCACCGCCGTGGCTGGGAAAGAAGTGAATGCGCTCTTCGGCGACGCCATGCTCGACCAGCCAGTCGGCAACGCAGTTGAACGAGCTTCCCGACAGTCCGGGCCCTTCATCGGCAATGGCATAGGCCCCGTCCCCCGCCAGCTGGTTGGCAAGCGCTTCGCTTAGGGCCAGACGGCGCTCGAACGGGTGCCCGACCGGGCGAACGGTATGGATGCAGGACGCGCCCAGAGCGGCGCCCACCAGAGCGGCAAGCCCCGCGCCAATGCTGCGGATACCAATGATGGTGGTATGCTGGTCAAGACCGCTCTGTCGCGCCGCAGCGATGTAGCTTTCCGGATAAAGCGCGTAAAAGGCATAGCCCTCGGCCTGCCTTGTGGTGATGGAGCCGGCCTGGGACAATATCGTGAGGTCAAGCCGGACCTGTTCGGGCAAGCCCA
>JAQGJI010000072.1 GCA_028290685.1 Devosia sp.
ACAGGCGGACAGGTCATCACCTGGGACGGGGCGCTGGGGGCGGGCGAAGTGAGCTTGCGGGCTGAACTGGGGAGCGGCATTGCGGCGATACCAGAGGGCCAGTTGCGGCTGACGGCATCGCTGGACGCCGACGATGCAGCGGCTCTCAGCCAGCAGATCGGGCTTGGCGACAGTCAGGTCTTTCAAGGGGCCGGCATGCTGGTCAGCGTCGGTTTGCGGGGCATACCGGTGGAGAGCCTTGGCGGCTCCATCAATGCCAGTTCCGATGATGAACATATCGGCTTTGCCGCCGAAGCATTAAGAATGATCGATGGCGAAATCCATGGAAATGGGCGGCTTACCCTGGATCTAGCGGATGCAGGCGCCTTGGCCCGGATCGCGGGTGCTTATGGTCTGAGCCTCCCACAAGCCAGGGGCAGCGCGGACCTCTACTTCGAGGGTGATCGCCTGGCGCGTCTCGTCGCCATCGCCGGCGTTTCCGGCAGCACCGGGTTTTCAGGCGATCTGTCGCTGTCGCGCACCGCATCCATGGCATCGATCGCAGGTGCCATCCTGGTGGATGCAGCGTCGCTGGAGGGATTGGCCGCAACGATGTTGGGCCCGCACGCCCTGGCGCCTGGTGCAGCCATGTGGCCGAACGGAACGATCTTGATTGGTGATCAGCCGCGACAAACGCGCGGCACGGTCAGCGTCCGGTCCCCAGCGGTGACGATTGCCGGGGAGCCCCGCCTGGGCGCCGCCAGCTTTGAGCTGAGCTGGGACGACACCAGGCTCCGCCTGAACCGTTTCGAGGCCGCGCTGGGGGAGGGCATGGTCAGTCTTGATGTGAGTGTCTGCTGCGCCGGGCCGCTGGTGGAAAAGACCATCGAGGGTCGTCTGGGCGTGGTCAACACTGCCATCGAGGCCTTGGCGCCAAGGGGCATCACCTCCGGCCTGAGCGGAGACCTGCAGGCCGGTGTGCAGTTTGAAGGCACTGGCGCAAGCCTTGCGGAGGCGGTTGACGGGCTTGCCGGCGAGGGCAGTTTCACCATAACCGATTTCGCGGTCACAGGATTGGCGCCGTCGGTTTTTCCAGCTGTCGCCGGGCTGGGCGACGTTTTGAACACCAATGCCGACGCGCTTGACGCCCTGATCAGCCGGGCGCTCGGGCAGGGCAATTTTTCCGCTCCGTCCGCCGCCGGTGCCTTCTCGATTGCCGGAGGCGTGGCCCGGCTGACCAATTTCATCGTCGAGGGGGCCGGCGGCCGACTTGCGGGAAACATCGACCTGGCCCTGCCTGTGCTTGGCCTCGATGGCAGCTTCGTGTTGACGCCGCTGGGCTTTGACAATGCGGAGGGCCTGGTGCGCAGCGACACGGCGCGCATCGTAACCCGCGTTGCCGGAAGCCTGGTGCAGCCTGAGGTAACGCTTGATCTGGCCGAGATGGTCGCCGCCGTCCAGGTCAGGGCCAATGAGCTTGAAGTTGACCGGCTGGAAGCATTGCGGGCGGAGGACGCCGAGCGCCAGCGCGCTGCAGCCCAGGAGCGCAATCGCCTGATCGAAGCGCAACGCCAGCGCGCAGCGGCAGAAGCGGAGCGCCTGGCAGCCGAAGAAGCCGAGCGCCTGGCAGCCGAAGAAGCGGCGCGGCAGGATGCCGAAGCGCAGCGCCTTGAGGAAGAACGACTGGCCCGCGAGTTGCAAGAGCGGCCGCGCGCATCACCCACCCCGCCGCAACTCATCCAAAGCCCGCCGCTGAATCTCGGATTCCAGCCGCTCGTCAACCGATCCTTCAGCGATCCGGTCAGTCAGCCGCTTTAACCGGCTTGATCTGGTCCTGATACCAGGCGAGTACGGCAAGCCGGGCAGCGGAGGACAGATTTGCGGTTTGCCGCGTTTCGTCGATGCTGCGGATCAGGGATGCCATGGTTTGCCCGGACTGGGCGGCCATGGTTTCAAGCGCCGACCAGAATTCGGCTTCCAGTGCTATGGATGTACGATGACCTGCAATAGACAGGGATCGCTTTTGCACGGCAGGGCAGTCAGGGCTTCTTGCGGAAGGCGTCGAGGCTGACAACTTTCTCGCCAGGCTTTTCCCCCTCGACCGGCGGGGCCGCAGCGGCCTGGGCTACCGCATCGTCGGCCTCCGCTTCGACAGCCAAGGCCCCGGGGGCGGTTGCCGGATCGAACTGCAGCCCAAACTGGACGGACGGATCGAAAAAGCCCTTCACGGCCGAAAAAGGAATACCCAGCGTCTCGGGAATGCCGTCGAACGAGAGGCCCACCTCGAACCCGGTCTCGCTCACCTTGAGGTCCCAGTACTGGTTCTGGATAACGATGGTCATTTCCTTGTCGTACTGACCAAGCAGCTTTTCGCTTAGCCGTACGCCTGGAGCCCGGGTCACAAAGGATATGAAAAAGTGGTGTTCACCCGGCAGGCCCGTTTTGGCAACTTCGGCCAATACCTTGCGGACGACGCCGCGCAGGGCTTCCTGGGCGAGAATGTCGTAACGCATATGGTCTTCGGCCATGGTCACCCTTTCGGTGCTAAATCATAGAATCCACAATTGCCCATATCAGCCTTACGTTCCAAGAGATTTCAAGGACAAAGGGCAGGGCGCAAGCAATATTGAAACGAAGGTGCAGGCTTCTGTTGCCAGGTGCCTGCGGACCCCGCCTGTCGCCCGGCTAGGGGCGGAGGACTTAATTTCCCAATGCTAGCACTGCTTACGCAGCGAGAGCGACTGGAGCCTTATGGTTGTCATTTGCAACTATAAGTTTTGGACCGATAACGGTGGTACCTCACCGAGCAAAAGCACACCCTTTACGCCCT
>JAQGJI010000131.1 GCA_028290685.1 Devosia sp.
ACAGATCGGGGCCCTGGCACAGCGTCGCGCCCATTTGGTCGGCCAGAAACGAATGCTCGAAATAGGCCGAGTTATAAATGCCGGGCGTCAGCACGCAGATATTGGGCGAGCTTCCCGCCCCGTCCGGCGCCACGCTTTCGAGCGTGCGCCGCAGATTTTCGGGATAATTCTCCACCGGCGCGACCTTGGAGCGCTGAAACAGGTCGGGCGCCAGCATCATCATCGCCTCGCGGTCTTCCAGCATGTAGCTGACCCCCGAAGGCGTGCGCAGATTATCCTCCAGCACATAGAATTCGTCCGGCCCCACCCGCACGATATCGACCCCGATGATATGGGCATAAACGCCCTTGGCCGGATTGAGCCCCATCATCTCAGGCGCAAAAGCTGCGTTCTGCAGGATCAGCCTTTCGGGAATCCGCCCCGCCTTGAGGATCTCCTGGCGATGGTAGATGTCATATAAAAAGGCGTTCAGCGCCTTGACCCGCTGCTCGATCCCCTTGCTGAGCCGCCGCCATTCCATCGCCGAGATGATGCGCGGGATCACATCGAAAGGAATGACTTTCTCGGTGCCTTCGGCCGATCCATAAACCGCGAAGGTAATCCCCAGCTTGCGAAAGATCGCCTCGGCATCGGACTGCATCAGGGTGAGCGCCTTGTCCGGCTGCTCTTTCAGCCACTGCGCCAGCGCTCGATAGGGTTCGCGGACCGAACCATCCGCATTGTGCATCTCATCAAACGGCAGTTTGTCAGCCATCACGCTCCGAATGGATTGCGGCACGCCTCATCACCTTCACATTGCTGCATATTTGCGAGCGCCCGTCCAGCGGGCATAACGTTTGCCGAGCGTTTTCGGTTCGTGCTGTCGCGCGGCCCGAAGGGATCAAGGGTGGGGGTTGCGGTGGCTGGCTGCCCCGCTAGACTGCCCCAAAAGCGAGATTCCCATGGCCATCGAAATCCTGCAGACCGGCAAGCTCCACACCTCCTGCGAAACGGCCCTGGCCGAACGCTACACCGTCCACAAACTGCACGAGCAATCCGACCCCGACGCCTGGCTCGCGGCCAATGGCGAGCGCATCCGCGCGCATGCCGGCTCCGCCGTCAAGGCCGACCTGATGGCCAGGCTGCCCAATCTCGAAATCATCGCCGGTTTCGGGGTCGGCTACGACAACATCGACACCAAGGCCGCCAAACAGCGCAACATCCGCGTCACCAACACGCCCAACGTGCTCAGTGATGCTGTCGCCGAACTCACCGTTGGCCTGATGATCGCGCTTGCCCGACGCATTCCCCAGGGCGACCAGTTCGTGCGCCGGGGCAAGTGGCCGGCCGGCGATATGGGGCTGTTTTCCGAACTGACCGGCAAAACTGTCGGCATTCTGGGGCTTGGCCGGATCGGCAAGGAAATCGCCAGCCGCTGCCAGGCCATGAAAATGCGCGTCGTATACACCGGCCGCAAGCGCCAGCCGTCCGAGCCGCACGTCTTTTACGACAGCCTCACCCAAATGGCGCGTGACAGCGACTGGCTCGTCATCATCGCCCCCGGCGGCAAATCCACCGACGGCATTGTCAGCCGCGAGGTGCTTGAGGCCCTCGGTCCCGAGGGCATGCTGGTCAATGTCGCCCGCGGCACGCTGATCGATGAGGGCGCCATGCTCGAGCTGTTGCAGAATGGCGGCCTCGGGGGCGCGGCGCTCGATGTCTTTGTGGGCGAACCCACAGTGCCCAGCGCCTTCTTTGCCCTCGACAACGTTGTCCTTTCCCCCCACCAGGGCAGCGCCACCCACCAGACCCGGGACGCCATGGGTGCGCTCCTTGTCGCCAATCTCGAGGCGCACTTCGCGGGGGAACCGCTCATCAGTGCGGTTGTCTAGCGCCGCCATCATCCTGCCTTGCTCGCACAGCTTAGCTGCGGCGCGCGGCGATTCACTTGTGGTCCGTGAGCGGGTAGGGTCGCGGCCAATCGCATCGAGGGCAGGAGACTGGGCATGAGCGAATGGTGGCGTGGCGGGGTAATCTATCAGGTCTATCCCCGCTCCTTTCAGGACACCAATGGCGATGGCGTCGGTGACTTGCCCGGCATCATACGCCGTCTCGATCACATCCAGAGCCTGGGCGTCGATTGCATCTGGCTCTCCCCCATCACCCGCTCGCCCCAGGCCGACATGGGCTACGACGTTTCCGACTACCGCGATGTCGATCCGCTGTTCGGCTCGCTTCATGATTTCGACTCGCTGGTCGAACAGGCGCACCATCGCGGCCTCAAGGTGATCATGGACCAGGTGGTGAGCCACACTTCGGACCTGCATCCCTGGTTCCAGGAATCCCGCCTCAACCGCACCAATGCCAAGGCCGACTGGTATATCTGGGCCGATCCGCTCCCCGATGGCTCCCCGCCCAATAACTGGCCCGCCGTGTTCGGCGGCCGCGCCTGGGAGTGGAACCCCACGCGTGGGCAATATTACATGCACAATTTCCTCGCCAGCCAGCCGGACCTCAACTTCCACAATGAGGCCGTCCAGCAGGCCGTGCTCGATGTCATGCGCTTCTGGCTCGAGCGCGGCATCGACGGTTTCCGCCTCGACACCGTCAACTATTATTTCCACGACAAAAAGCTGCGTTCCAACCCGCCCAACAAGCTGCCCGAGCACCTGGCCTATGCGGTCAATCCCTACGACATGCAGGAGCATAAATATTCCAAGTCGCAGCCGGAAAATGTGCCTTTCCTCCGCCGCGTCCGCGCGTTGCTCAACGAATATCCCGGCACCACATCGGTCGGGGAAGTGGGCGACAGCCACCGCTCGGTGGAGTTGATGGCGCAATACACTTCGGGCGGCGACACGCTCCATATGTGCTATGGCTTTGATTTTCTCGGGCCCGAATTCAGCCCCGATCACTTCCGCTCCCGCATCGAGAAGTTCTTCGAGACCGGTCCTGACGGCTGGCCCTGCTGGAGCTTTTCAAACCACGACGTCCCCCGCCATCTGACGCGCTGGGCGCAGCACGGCCAGAACCCTGCCGCCCTCGCGCGTCAGGCCGCGGCGCTGGTGCT
>JAQGJI010000167.1 GCA_028290685.1 Devosia sp.
CGCGCTTCGCTCACCAGACCGGCAATACCATCGCTCCCGGCCAGCGTGCCACAACATCGGTTCGCCGCTTGCCGGTCGGCAACAGCCGCCTATGCTGCCGTCAGCTTCCCCGCCAGCGCATCAGCGATCAGCTTGCGCGTCTCGGCCACGCCGAACAGGGCGATGAAGGAGCCGAAACGGGGCCCCTGATCGTCGCCCAGCAGCACCTGGTAAATGGCCTTGAACCAGTCGCGCAGTGGCTCGAACCTGTGTTCATTGCCAATTGCATAGACAAGGTCCTGCAAGGCGCCGCCATCGGTGGAGCCCTCGTATGCAGCCAAGCGATCATGCAAGTCCTGCAGCGCTGCGCGCTCCTGATCGGTGGGTGCGCGATAGGTCTTGAACGGCTTTACCTTGTCGTTGAAATACCGCACGGCATAGCCTGCGAGCTTGTCGAGCTCCGGGTGGGTCGCTGCCGTTGCACCGGGCATGTAGCGGCCAATGAACCCCCACATGACCTTGGTGTCCTCGGCATTGGCGGTAGCCACAAGGTTGAGCAGCAAGGCAAAGCTGAGCGGCACGTCCGGGGTCGGCACCGCGCCATAATGGACGTGGAACACCGGGTTTTCGAGCCGCGCTGCGACGTCCTGTTTGCCGTAGGCTGCGATAAAGCTGTAATACTCGTCCACCGCCCGCGGGATGACGTCGAAGTGCAGCCGCTTGGCGGTCCGGGGCTTCTGGAACATGTAGAGCCCAAGGCTGTCATTGCTGGCATAGCTCAGCCATTCATCGATGGTCAGCCCATTTCCCTTGGACTTGGAAATCTTCTGGCCCTGGTCATCAAGGAACAACTCGTAGACATAGTGCTCCGGAGCCCTGCCGCCCAAGATCTCGCAAATCCGGTCATAGATCGGTGCATTGGTCTGGTGATCCTTGCCGAACATCTCGAAATCGACATCCAGCGCTGCCCAGCGCATGCCGAAATCGGGCTTCCACTGCATCTTGACGTTCCCGCCGGTGACGGGAACCGTGGTGTCGCGGCCGTCTTCGTCCGCGAAGGTGATCGTGCCGTCCTTGGCGTTGACCTCCTTCATCGGCACGTAGAGCACGCGGCCCGAAATCGGGGAAATCGGCAGGAAAGGCGAATAGGTTGCCTGGCGCTCCGCCCCAAGCGTTGGGAGCATCACCTGCATGATGTCGTCGAAGCGCTCGGCGGCGCGCAGCAGCACGGCGTCGAACCTGCCGGAGCGGTAATACTCGGTCGCGCTCGCAAACTCGTAGTCGAACCCGAACGTATCGAGAAACCGGCGCAGCATGGCGTTGTTGTGATCGCCAAAGCTGGTGAACTCGCTGGTCCAGGGGTCCGGAACCGAGGTCAGCGGCTTTTGCAGGTGCGGCTCCATGGCCTCCTTGGAGGGCACATTGTCCGGGATCTTGCGCATGCCATCGAGATCGTCGGAAAAGCACAGCAGGCGCGTCGGGATCTGGTCGCGCGTCAACAGGCGAAACGCCGTGCGCACCATTGTGGTGCGGGCCACCTCGCCAAAGGTGCCGATATGGGGCAGGCCCGATGGACCATAGCCGGTTTCGAACAGGGCCTCGCCCTTGCCCGACTTGTCCAGCCGCTTGACCAGTTTGCGTGCTTCCTCGAACGGCCATGCCTTGGCTGTCTGGGCAGCATCGAAAAACGCGGGATCAAGTTCGGGTAAAGGAGCGGGCGACAAGGATTTACGCCTTTCTGGAATAAGCAATAGCGGTGTGTTGCATTCCGGGGGCATGGCGTCAATCGCAGCGCAACCGCTTGCCAAGGCCGGACGCTCCACCTACCTCTTGGCGCACGCAAACGCCAACCGGAATATGTTGATGTCCAACCAAGCCCATGATGCACTGATCCATTTGATGATCCTCGCTGCTTCCTCCGATAGCGAGATGACCGAAAGGGAATTGGTGCGGATCCAGGCCCTGGTCGGCCGGCTGCCGGTATTTGATGGGTTCGACAAGGGCCGGCTGATGGCTGTTGCCAACAATTGCGCCGACAAGCTCAATGGCGCGGGCGGGCTCGATCAGGTGATCGATGACGCCCTGGCCGCCTTGCCCGGCAAGTTGCAGGACACCGCCTATGCGCTGGCCGTTGAAATCACGTCGGTGGATTTGCACCTGGAGCAGGAAGAATTGCGCTACCTCGAAATGTTGCGCGACAGGCTGGATCTGGACCGCCTGACCACGGCGGCTATCGAAGTGGCCGCCCGCGCGCGCCACCGGCGCATGCCTCAGTAGAATCCGACAGGGAACCAACGCAGGTAAAGCTCGTCCAGCGTACCGTTGTCCTTGAGCTTGATCAGAGCCCAGTCAATGGCATGGCGAATGGCATCATTGCCAGCGGGACCCGCAATGGAGAGCCCCTCCCCGAACAGCGCCGGGCGGAAATAGGGCTCACCCGCAAAACCGCAACAGGCCAGATTTTCATTGAGCCAAAAGGACGCACGCATGCCATCGCCAAAGAAGGCATCGACCGAATTGTCCTGCACGGCTGCCAATCCTTGCAGTTCGGTTTCGAAGGTCTTGAGAGCCGCCTCGGGCAAATAGCGCTTCATGAACGCTTCGTGGGCACTGCCCGAGCGCACCGCCACCGTCTTGCCGGCCAGCGCCTTGGCATCGAAGCGCTCGATGTCGGGCGCGCGGGTCACAAAGCGGCCTGGCAGGGCCATGTAGACTGACGTGAAATCGAACATGGCGCCGTTTTCCGGGGTCATGGCAAGCCCGGCAATCAGCGCATCGCCCTGGCTGTCGGCAAGGGCATTGGCTGCCTGATCCCACGGCCAGGCTTGGATGGTGCAGGCGACATTGGCTTCGGTGCAGATGCGGCGCGCCAGATCGACATTGAACCCGATAAGCTCGCCATTGGCATCGCGAAAATTAAACGGCGGAAAATCCGCGGTGGTGAGGAAGCGGATTGCCGGCACGGGTGTCAGGGTAGGCGAAATCTCCCGCGCGCTTGGATCGGCATGATGGGGCAAGGCCTGGGCCAAAGCGGGCAGCGCCATGAGAAACAAAAGCAACGCAACGAGTGCGCTGCCCCACCCCCTCACGATGATACCAGCAGTTTCGGGCAGCTCTTCCCCGTTGCAGGCAAAGGCTGAATGGGGGTGCGTCACCGGCACGATTTCCGCTTCAGATCTGATCCAGGCCATACATCAAATCCGCGATCAGATCGTCGCTGGCCTCAAGCCCGACCGACAGCCGCACGAGGCCCGGGGTCACCCCGGTTTCCAGGCGCACGTCCTCGCTCAGGCGCTGATGCGTGGTCGTGCGCGGATGGGTGATGATCGAGCGCGCATCGCCAAGATTGTTGGAAATCAGGATGACCGAAAGTGAGTCCGAGAGCGTGAATGCAGCATCCTGCCCCCCCTTGACCTCAAAGGCGATCAGCGTCGAGCCCGTCGCCATCTGACGCTTGGCAAGCTCGTATTGCGGGTGCGAAGGGTGATGCGGGTAGATCACCCGCTCCACCTTGCCATGGCTGGCCAGGGCCTCGGTCACCTTGGCGGCGCTGTCGGTCATCTGCCGAACGCGCAAGGGGAAAGTCTCGAGGCCCTTCAGCAGAACCCAGGCGTTGAATGCACTCAGCGTCGCCCCTGTATGGCGCAACAGCGTGTGTACATCGCCTTCGATGAGTTTTTTGGAGCCCAGTACGATGCCCCCCAGCACCCTGCCCTGCCCGTCGATGTGCTTGGTTGCCGAATAGGTCACCAGATCGGCACCGAGTTCGAGCGGCTTCTGCCAAAGCGCGGTCGCAAACACATTGTCGACGATCAACAGGGCGCCATGAGCATGGGCAATGTCGGCGACGGCCCGGATGTCCACCAGTTCCAGCGTCGGATTGGTCGGCGTTTCAATAAACACCAGCTTGGTATTGGGCTGCATGGCGCGGGCGAAATTTTCTGGGTCGCGCCCATCCACCAGCGTTGTCGTCACACCCCAGCGCGGCATGAAATCTTCCACCACATAGCGGCAGCCCCCGAACAGGGCGCGCGACGCCACGATATGATCGCCCGCCTTGACCTGGCTCATGACGGCATTGGTCACCGCCGCCATGCCGCTGGCAAAGGCGCGCCCCGCTTCGGCACCCTCAAGCAAGGCCATCCGGGCCTGGAACACATCAACCGTCGGGTTGGCAAAACGGGAGTAATTGTGGCCGCCCTTGATCTCGCCCTTGAACAGCATTTCGGCATGCTCGGAACTGGGATAGCTGTAGCCCGAGGTCAGAAACAGCGCATCGCTGGTTTCACTGAAATTGGACCGATTGGTGCCGCCGTGAACCATTTGCGTTTCTGCCGCGCGGCGCGCTGGATCATTGAGGGGATTGTTGGCCTTGGACATCGTCACGCTTTCAAAACAAAAAACCGGCACGCATGGCGGCGGCCGGTTCCAAACGGTCTTTAGCGATTTATTTTAAGTGGCTGCAAGCGACCGGCCAAATCATCACTAGGTGTGATCTAAAAGCAATTGGCAGTTGGCGTCAATCTCCAGGATTGATAGGGAGCGTGGAAGTACAAGCGGGAACTCCACGAGCATGGACAAGCAACAGGCCTGGCCCCAGGGAGTCTTCCCTGCGCGATTGATCGAACTGCTTGCGCGGCAGGGTTCGATCAGCTCCGCGATAGCCTTTGACGCCGATCAGGTGCAGCCGGCCAGCCTGGATCTGCGGCTGGGCGATGTTGCCTATCGCGTCCGCTCCAGCTTTCTGCCCGGGCCCAGCCATTCGGTTGCCGCGCGCATCGAGGCGCTCAAGCTGCATGAGATCGACCTGACGCGCGGCGCGGTGCTGGAGCGTGGCTGCGTCTACCTGGTGCCACTGCAGGAAAGCCTGGCCCTGCCCGCAGCCGTCAGTGCCTCGGCAAACCCCAAGAGTTCCACCGGAAGGCTTGATGTCTTTACCCGGGTCATCGGCGATCGTGCGCGCGGTTTTGACCAGATGCCGGCGGGCTATCACGGCCCGCTTTACCTCGAAATCAGCCCGCGCACCTTTCCCATCCTGGCCCGGACCGGATCGCGCCTGAGCCAGATGCGGTTCCGCTGCGGCGACAATCGCCTGACCCTTGCCGAACACCAGGCGCTCCATGCCAGCCAGACGCTGGTATTCGATCACTCGGTGCCGGTGGGTGACGGCGTTGCGCTTTCCATCGATCTCAAGGGCCAGGGCCGCGATGGGCTCGTCGGCTTTCGCTCCCGCCGCCACACGGCGGTGGTTGATGTCGACCGCAAAGCCGCGCTGGACGTGCTCGATTTCTGGGATCCGCTGTACAGCCGCGGGCGCGATGAACTTATCCTTGATCCGGACGAGTTCTATATCCTGGTCTCCGACGAAGCCGTCCATGTCCCACCGGCCTTTGCGGCCGAGATGGTGCCCTTTGATCCGCTGGTGGGTGAATTTCGCGTTCACTACGCCGGATTTTTCGATCCGGGGTTCGGGCACTCCCCTGCCGGCGGCACCGGCAGCCGCGCGGTGCTCGAAGTGCGCAGCCGCGAAGTACCGTTCCTGCTGGGCCACCGCCAGACCATCGGCCGGCTGATCTATGAGCGCCTGGCCGAAGCGCCCGACCGGCTCTACGGCTCGGCGCTCGGGTCCAACTACCAGGCCCAGACCCTCAAGCTCTCCAAGCACTTCAAGCCATTTACGGTGTGAGCCACAACAAGCATACCGTGACCAGAATACGATTTTAAAGTTGAACCGCTTTAGAAGATAAGCATCAACAAACCAACAACTACAATCAATCCAATCAGAAAAATCACCCCGACGGTGCCGCCGATAAATTTGAGCATTTTTTATCTCCCATTGTTCTTGTGACAATAGGAAAATGCAAAAACTTGGTCATCGTTCCGACAGTGGTCAATATGATTGACTGCCGTGCGGTGCAGCAATGATGCTTTGCCACCTCAACACAATTGCAATGCCGGCATTGGCTAGGCCTGGATGCTGAACCACTCGAGACAGCCGGCAGGCACAATGGAATTGCTGACCAGCATCGCGCCGTGCCGGTAAAGCTCGATGGGGTCTGCGCCGCTCGGCAGGTCGATAGCCCACACCTGCCCGGAAGGGTCGGTCCACAGCAGCGCGCCATCCAGCCTCTGCAGCGCCGCCATTGCCTGGGCCGGGGTCGTGCCGGGCCGGAACAGCACAACTACGGCATTATCGCCCGGGGCCGGCAGGGCAGCCAGCGCAGCGGCTATGCCGACGCCCAGCGCCAGCGCCAGTGGCGAGCTGAGCAACCGGGGCGGGCGCCTCGTGGAACTGCGCGCCACCACCCACGCCAGGATGATCGGCAGGATGCCGAATACCGCCAGCCACAGCACATCCCAGAACAGCGGATTATCCACATCCATGCGGATACGGTGAATCCCCAGGATCCAGTGCGACAGGATGGCGTCAAGGACGTGCCAGGCACCAAAGCCGATCAGCACATTGCCCCACAGCAAGCGATCCGCTTCAGCAGCGGGGAACTCCCGCCGTGTCCGCCACAGCAGCCAAAGCCCTACCACCGCGACGATATACATCAACAGGTGAAACAGCCCATCCGCCAGGATCAACACACGGATATCCTGCCGCGCCTGTTCCAGCCCGCTCAGCAGGTGGTGCCATTGCAGCACCTGATGCAGCAAGATGCCGTCGAAAAACCCACCCAGGCTGAAGCCGAGCGCATGACCCGCCCATTTGAAGCTGGCTGGATATTGGCTCTGCCCTACGCTCACTGCGGCCTCGTGCGGTGATGAAAAGGTGAAACCGCCAGATCCCACCGGCGTTCCACAACGCTTTCACCTCCAAGCACCTCCCCGCTTGACGCCCCCATCGTTTTCACGCATCTATCGGCCCGTCGCGGGTGTAGCTCAATGGCAGAGCAGAAGCTTCCCAAGCTTACGACGAGGGTTCGATTCCCTTCACCCGCTCCAATTCTCCGGCGCCCGCCAATCGAACTCTTTGTTGGCCGCTGACGCTCGGCACGCCGCCATTGCGGTTCGTTCCCCTCGCACTTCGGTTGCCGCGTCGGACTCGCGGCCCTAGGATCGTCCGACAGCATCGGGAGATCCTGCGGTGAGAACGAATTCGGCGCAGGTGATTGTCCCGCTCGAGCCCGATCCGCGCCCCGCTGCGGGCCGGTTCGCGCCGTTCATCCCGTCCAGCGCCGTCATGCGCGAGCTGACGCCGGTTCCGATCATCCTTGGAACCTTGCTCGGCATCGTCTTCGGTGCGTCGTCGCTCTATCTGGTGCTGAAGGTCGGGCTCACGGTCAGCGCGTCGATCCCGGTCGCGGTCATATCGCTGACGATCTTCCGGCTGATCGCCAAGCTCGGCGGCCGCGACGCGACGATCCTCGAGCATAATATCGTCCAGACCGCCGGTTCGGCCGGTGAATCGATCGCCTTCGGGGTCGGCGTGACGATGCCCGCGATCCTCATCCTCGGCTTCGACCTCGAGATCGCGCGGGTGCTGCTGGTGTCGGTGCTCGGCGGGCTGCTCGGCATCTTGATGATGATACCGCTGCGCCGTGCGCTGATCGTCGAGCAACATGGCGCCTTGCTCTATCCGGAAGGTACGGCCTGCGCCGAGGTCCTGAAGGCCGGTTGCTCCGCTGAGGATCGCGCGATCGCTGCGGGCGGCGCGATCATCGCCGGTGAAGCTCTGGACGCGGCGCGGGGAGCGAAGGTGATCTTTGCCGGCTTCGCGATCGGGATCGCCTACAAAGTCGCGATGGTGGCGCTCAAGGCGTGGAAGGACGTGCCCCAATTCGTCTTCGGCAAGCCGTTCGTCGGCGGCTCGGTGTCGGCGGAGATCTCGCCCGAATTGCTCGGCGTCGGCTACATAATCGGTCCCCGCCTCGCCTCGATCATGTGCGCCGGCGGCGTGCTTGCTTATCTGGTGCTGATCCCGGCGATCAAATTCTTCGGCGTTCCGGGAGCGGTGATCGCGCCCGGCACCATTCCGATCAGCGACATGTCGCCCGACGACATACGCGCCGCTTATGTGCTCTACATCGGCGCCGGCGCGGTCGCCGCCGGCGGGATCGTC
>JAQGJI010000178.1 GCA_028290685.1 Devosia sp.
ATGGCGGGTGGTCGGGACATGACCCCGAAGAATGCGCCGCCATTTATCGCCGCTGGCTGCACGAGGACGGCTATTCGGTTCGCATGGCCACCGAAACCAGCGCCTTTGCCGATCCTGCGATTCACGACCTGTCGTTGATCGTACCGATCTTTACCATGAGCAAGATCGAAAAAGCCGAGGTCGAGAACCTTGCCAGGGCAGTGGAGAACGGCGTCGGCCTGGCCGGTCACCACGGCGGCATGAGCGATGCCTTCCGCGATGCGGTGGAGTATCAGTTCATGGTCGGTGGGCAATGGGTGGCCCATCCGGGCAACATCATCGACTACACGGTGGACGTTGCCGATCCGCTGGACCCGATCATGGCCGGGATCAAGTCGTTTGCCTACACTTCCGAGCAATATTACATGCACGTGGACCCGTCCAACCAGGTGCTGGCCACGACCACGTTCACGGGCGAACATGCGTACTGGATCAAGGGCGTCAAGATGCCGGTGGTGTGGAAGCGCCAGCATGGCAAGGGGCGGGTGTTTCACTCAACGCTGGGGCACCAGGCCAAGGAATTCGAGAACCGCGAAATGGCAACCATCCTGCGGCGCGGCATGAATTGGGCGGCGCGGGAGGATTAGGGGCCCCGGCCCCTGCTTGCTCGATCCCCATCGTCCCGGCGCAGGCTCCGACGGCATGGGTTAGTCGGACCGGACGCGATCATATATCGGTGATGGTGAGCCACTCTTTCTTCAGGCGCCGTAACTGGTCATAGTGAGCCACGAGAGCGCCGGGGAAGACGATGACCGACAATAAAAGCTTACCGGGAAGCCGGGGGCCGCTCATTTACCGGCAGTCGATCTGGACCCGGCTGACCCATTGGGCGTGGGCGATATGTCTGTTTTTCCTGCTGCTGACCGGATTGCAGATCTTTAATGCCCACCCCGCGCTCTATATCGGGCAGCAATCGGGCTTTGACTTCGACAATGCCGTTCTCGAGATTGGAGCGGTCAACACCGATGCGGGACCGCGCGGCCAGACGACGGTGCTGGGCCGGACCTTTGATACAACCGGTGTGCTGGGCGTCAGCGGCGCGGCGGCGCGGCCGACATTCACCGCCTTTCCGGGGGCGCTGACCATTCCGGGCTATCGCGACCTGGGAACGGGCCGGGTGGTGCATTTCTTTTTTGGCTGGGTGTTCGTCGCAACCATGTTCGTCTGGTTCACGGCCAGCCTGATCAATGGACACATCAGACGCGATGTTCTGCCCCGGCCGGCCGATGTTGCGGGCGTCCCCAAGGACATTGCCGATCACGCCCGCTTGCGCCTCAAGCACGGGCGCAGCTACGGACCCTTGCAGAAGCTGGCTTACTTTGGCGTGTTTTTCGTCCTGTTTCCGCTGATCGTGCTCACCGGACTGACCATGAGCCCGGGAGTAAACGCTGCCGCGCCATGGATGCTGGACCTGTTTGGCGGGCGCCAGACGGCGCGCACCATTCACTTCGTTGTCATGGTGCTGCTGGTGGCGTTCTTTATCATCCATATCGTCATGGTGGTCGCGGCCGGTCCGTTCAACGAATTGCGCTCGATGATCACGGGCTGGTATCGCGCCAGCCCCGGGACGCCGAGTGTTCACGGAGACAAGCCATGAGCGGCCTGATCACGCGCCGGAACTTTCTGCGCTCATCCGGGCTTGCCGGATCTGGGCTGCTGCTGGCCGGATGCGACCAGTTCAACTTCCTGGCCAGCCAGAGCCACCCCGCCCGGCAGGTGATGGACAGCGCCAATGTGCTGACCTATCAGGTGCAACGCGCCCTGATCGGGGACCAGACGCTGGCGCGCGAATATTCGGCCAGCGAAATCCGCCAGGGGCAGCGCCCCAACGGCTCCACCGATCCAACGACGCCGCAATATGTGGCGCTGCGCCAGGGCAATTTTGCCGATTACCGGTTTCGTGTCACGGGACTGGTGGACCGCCCGCAGGAGTTCACGCTTGATCAATTGCGCAACATGCCGGCACGCAGCCAGATCACCCGGCACGATTGCGTGGAGGGGTGGAGCTGTATCGCAAAATGGACCGGAACGCCGCTGGGGCCGATCCTGGATATGGCCGGGGTCAGGCCCAATGCGCGCTTTGCGGTGTATCATTGCTTTGACAACATCCAGCGCACGCTCTCGGGCGACATTCTGTATTACACCAGCTCGGACCTGGTGGATGCCTATCATCCGCAATCGATCCTGAGCTATGGGCTCAACGACCAGGTTCTGCCGGTAAGCAATGGGGCCCCGATACGGCTGCGCATCGAGCGCGCACTGGGGTACAAGCAGCCGAAATATCTTCATACGGTGGAACTGGTGGATAGCCTTGAAGGGTTCGGCAAGGGCCGCGGCGGCTATTGGGAAGACACCGGATATGACTGGTTCGCGGGGATATGAGGATCTCTGGTCGGGCCGGTGTGCCCAGCGGTGGGTGGGCGGATGCAGCTTTCCTGCTCGCTTTCCCCGCATTCCTTTCATGCATGGGGCAGCCCCGAATTGCCTTGCATTTTGGTCCCCACTCCCCCACATAGGGCGCATCGTCACTGGCGCATGGCTTCTTTCGAGAATCCGAAGGCGCCCATTGGTGACGGACTTCTCTTCTTATCCCCTGCGGTGAGCGGCGAAGTCAGCCCGGAAACAATTGTCCGGGTTCGAGCCAGCACCCGCGCGATATCATCCTTTTATCGCCCGATTGCACCTGTTGATCCGCTGTCCTTTTGGGGACGGCGACCTGCGCGCTGCATTTTTCTGCGCGCGTTGCAGCGCCATTAGGGCGCAGAAAGAACTGTTTCTTGAACGACTTTATTTCCCTTGGTCTGCCCTCGATCATCACCGACAGCCTCACCGCTGGCGGCTTTACCGAGCCGACCAAAATCCAGAGCCAGGCCATTCCCAAGCTGATGGAAGGCCGGGACATGATGGGCATTGCCCAGACCGGTTCGGGCAAGACGGCGGCTTTCGGCCTGCCGATCCTGGCCGGCATCCTCACGCTCACCGGCCGTCCGCGGCCGCTGACCACACGCGCGCTGATTTTGGCGCCGACGCGTGAACTGGCCGTGCAGATCGATGAAGCCATCCGCAAGTTTGCCGGCTCCAAGATGAAGCTCGATACCGTGCTGCTGCTGGGCGGCGTGTCGCGCTACCATCAGGTCAAAAAGCTCGAGCGCGGTGCCGACATCGTTGTGGCCACCCCCGGCCGCCTGAAGGATTTGATGGATGACGGCAAGATCCGGCTGAACGAAACGCGCTGGTTCGTGCTCGATGAAGCCGATCGCATGCTGGACATGGGTTTTATCGCCCCGGTTCGTGCCATTGCCAAGGCCATCGGCATCAAGCGCCAGACCATGATGTTCTCGGCCACGATGGCCCCTGAAGTCGCCGACCTTGCCAAAAGCCTGCTCAACGAGCCGGTGCGGGTCGATGCATCGGTTGCGGGCTCCACCGTGGTCAAGATCGACCAGCGGGTGATCCTGTCGGGCGCCAAGGCCAAGCGCGGCGTGCTCAACGAATTGCTGGGCAGCGAAACCGAAAACATGGAGCGTGTGATCATTTTCGCGCGCACCAAGCACGGTGCCGACAGGGTTGCCAAGAACCTCGAGATCGATGGTCACAAGGCCGCAGCCATTCACGGCAACAAGTCGCAGAATGCCCGCCAGAGCGCGCTCAAGGGCTTCACCAATGGCGACGTACGCATTCTGGTGGCAACCGACATTGCCGCGCGCGGCATCGACGTGCCCGGCATTACCCACGTGGTGAACTATGAATTGCCGGACGATCCAGAGAACTACGTGCACCGCATCGGCCGCACCGGACGCAATGGCGCGTCGGGCTTTGCCATCACGCTGTGTGACGGCACCGAGCGCGGCAAGCTGCGTGATGTGGAACGCCTGATCCGCCGCACGCTGCCCTATAGCGGCGATCTGCATCTGGCCAACGATACCGGCGTCGTGGAAGCACCACGCTCGGCCTACAAGAAGCCCGCAGGTGGCCGTCCGGGTCCGCGCTCGGCCAAGAACCCGCGTGCGCCGCAAGCGGACCGCCGTTCGCCTGCCGAGCGCCGGCCGTTTGCCGAGTTCAATGGGGAAGGCGGCAATCGCGCGCAGCCCCATCACCAGCCATCGGACGCACCACGCGCCCGTCCGGCTGCCGAGGGAGCCGGGCGTCAGCGGCCAGCAGCCGATGCGCGCCCGCGCAGCGACGCATCCCGTTCGCGCCCCGATGCAGCCCGTCCCCGGCCCGAGGGACAGGCACCACGTGCGGTTCGCCGCGACATGGAGACCGGCAAGCCAATGGTTGCCAAAACCGCTGATGCCGGCAAGCCGACAGCGAGCAAGCAGCGCTGGGGCAAGGCGCAGAAGGACGCGATCAAGACGGGCGGGCGTTCCAATGCCGATCGCCAGCGCGGCCGTGTGGCATAGAACCTGGCAACAGCTTCAACAGCATAATGAAAGGGCGGCCCGGGTGGCCGCCCTTTTTGCTGGTGAAGTCCCCATGGCATTGAGCCCTGCGCAGCGGGCGGAACAATAACCGCGCGGATGGGTGGCCCGGCCCCCCTCGCGTGCGGCAGGCGACTGGCTAGGCGACGTAGAGAATGTCGCGCGTGGTGGGGCTGTTGCTGGCATTGGCCGGTGCCAGACGGTCAATGAAGCTTTTCGACCAGTCCTCGACATTGTGCCGGCGTGCTGCGCTCATCAGCGCCTGCCAGCGCGCAATGCGCTCATCAAGAGGCATGTCGAGCGCCATGCGCAGCGCTTCGGCCGTTTCGTCCGTATCAAACGGATTGACCAGAATGGCGGTATCGAAAATTTCGGCGGCGCCGGCAAACCGGGACAGCACGAGGACGCCGGGATCGGCAGGGTCCTGGGCACCGACATATTCATGGGCCACCAGATTCATGCCGTCGCGCAGGGGCGTCACAAGCCCCACCTTTGCGAGCCGGTACAGCCCGGCAAGACTGGCCTGACCATAGGCGCGCTTGACGTAGGTCAGCGGCGACCAGTCGGGTTCGGCAAAACGCCCGATGACACGGCCACACATGGCATCGAGAGTTTCGCTGATTTCGCGGTATTCCTTGATGCTGTCGCGCGAAGGGGGGGCAACCTGCAGCATATGCACGTTGCGCCGGAAGCGGCTGTCGTTGGCGAGCAGCTTTTCATAGGCCTCCACCCGCTGCGGCAGGCCCTTGGAATAGTCCAGCCGGTCAACGCCCAGGATAAGCTTTTGCCCATCCATGGCGCGCTCCATGCGCTTGACCATTTTAGTGGCAGCCGGGCTGACCGCCAGCCTGGCAAACGCATCGGGGTCCGACCCGATGGGAAAGCACGCGATCTCGGTGCGGCTGAAATCCACCCACTGCAGCGGATCCCCAGAAAGGCTGGACGGGGACTGGTGCTCGGCAAATTCGGTAAAGGCGGTGACGTCGCGCTGCGCTTGCATGCCCACCAGATCGTAGCGGGAAAGATCGCGCATCAGATCGTGGTGGTGGGGTATCGCAAACAGGGTATCGATAGTGGGAAACGGGATGTGCAGATAAAACCCGATCCGGTTGCGTACTCCCAGATTGCGCAACTCGCTGGCCAGCGGGATCAGGTGGTAGTCATGCACCCAGATCACATCGTCCGGCTTGATCAGGGGCAAAAGGGCCTGGGCGAACTGGGCATTGACGCGGCGATAGCCCTCGTACCAATGCGCCTCGATGGTCGCCAGGTCGAGCCGCAGGTGGAAGCTGGGCCAGAGAATGGAATTGGAAAATCCAGCGTAATAGGCGTGGTGATCGTCCTTGGTCAGATCGATCTGGGCAACGGACAGACCATCAATGTCCTCGAAAGCGGCCGCAGGTTGGGGCTTTTCCACCAGTTTACCCGACCAGCCGAACCAGAAACCTTCTCGTTCCGCCAGGGTCTTGCGCAGGGCCACGGCCAGCCCACCAGCCGCCGGACCCTTGCCCGGCGTCCGATTAGAAACAACAATCAGTCTAGTCACTCATTCTTCCTTAGATGGCTGCCCTCAATGGGGCAGCGCCTGCTCCCGATCCCGATCCCGCGCCGCGATATCGCTCAAGCCCTTGATCAATGCATGGACGGAGGCGACATTGGCGATGCGCATGCGGGCCGCTGTATCTCCCTCGCCCAGTTTTATGCCGACCCCGCCCAGTTCCTGAGCGGCGATAAAGGCATCTTCGTCCGTGGTGTCATCGCCGATAAAGATCGGCGTGCGTCCCAGAAATGGTTCTTCGCGCATGAAGGCGCGCAGGGCATCGCCCTTGGTCACGCCGCTGGGCCGCGCTTCGAACACCATCTTGCCGGCGACCAGCGTAAAATCGGGAACGGTGTGCAACGCCTCTTCCATGGCCGTGCGGGCCGTATCTTCGAGTTCGGGCGCCTGGCGATAGTGCAGCGCCACGGCGCCCTCCTTGGCTTCCATCACCAGGCCTGGATTGGCTTCAACCACGGACTCGATTGCATGGGCGATTTCCGTCGCTCCCGCTAGAGCGGCAGGATCGATGGTCTCGACCGATCCGTCAGCCCGGCGGCGCTGGGTGCCATGGGCACCCGCAACGGGCAGGTGCAGCGGTGCCAGGAAGCGATCGATATCGGCGATCTGGCGGCCGGTAATCACCGCAAAAGCGCTGCCAAGTTCGTGGGCAACGCGCTCAAGCTCGGCAGCCAGGGTCTCCGGCACGTCAATACCGTTGGGGGTCTCGGCAAGCTCCACCAGGGTTCCGTCGAAGTCGGTGAATATGGCCAATTGCGGAATGGCGTGGGGAACGACTGCATCGATTTGGGACATCGGGCGGACCTGGGCTTGGACTTCTTCAACAAGCCCAACGCCTGGATCAAGGTTTGGTTCGCCGGTGAATGGCTGCCATGCAGGAGCGTTATTACGAACGGCGCGTTACTGGCCCGCTCCGGAATGCTTCAATGTAGCTGTGTCCGGGGTGGGCCATGAAGACTTCGAGGAATCCGCCAATGACCGCATCAAGCATTCTGACCAAACTTGCGCTCACCGGGCTTTTCGCAGTTGCGCTCAGCTTTATGTCCTTTGCCGCAACGTTTGCGTGAGAGCCCCGGGCCGCTCCCCGCGGCCATGTTGCTTCAGGGACTGCGCACCAGGCTGATCAGGGGCACTCCGGCCGCGTCGTGCAAGTGCAGCGTCCGGCCCGACGCCTTGTTCCCCGTGGTTGCGGCAAGCGCCTCAAACAGCGCTGTTTCCTGAGCCATAACCTCGGGGCCGCAGGCCATCCGGGTCGCTGCGATCGGGCCAAAACGCACGGGAGCATTTTCGAAACTGGCTTCGGTGAAGTAGCTGTTGCAGCCGCTGTTCCCGCCGGCGCGCCGTTCGGGCGCAATTGAAAGGCTGATGCGGGCTGCCGAAATGGTAGGCTTGCCCCCGATCCCGGTGACGGTCCAGG
>JAQGJI010000193.1 GCA_028290685.1 Devosia sp.
CGCACCAATATCAACGTGCAGGAACTGACCGTGCGGGCGCTGATGGAGGAGAATCGCGAGCACATCTACCATGCCGCGATGATGGACCCCCATACGGCGGCCGAACTCGATCTCGAGCAGATCTGGAACCTAGTGGACGACCTCACCCAGGCCCACGGCACCTGGCTGCCGCAATGGGCCCGCGGTTCCCGGAAGCAGCGCGTGGCGTGATTTCGCGGCGCACCTCCTCCCCTGCTTCCAAAGCGGCCCCGGTGCGTAAAGCATCGGGGCCGTTGGGTTACGCTTGAGGACCACGCGCACTCGTGCCGGCTAAATCCGGGTTGCCTTGGCAGGCTAAAGCGGGCAAAACCGGTGCTTGACGTATAGGGCAGGCCAATGACCAATTCTGTCACCCGGGACCGGCGGCACTTCGAAGACCTGCAAGTGGGCGAAGTGATCGATCTAGGCCGCACCAAGGTGAGCAAGGAGATGATTCTCCAGTTCGCCCGCGAGTTCGATCCCCTGCCCTTTCACCTCGATGAAAAGGCGGCCAAGGCCAGCCTGCTGGGGGGCCTCGCTGCAAGCGGCTGGCAAACCGGAGCGCTGACCCTGCGCATGCTGGTCGACAATTTCCTGAGCAAAATCGCCTCGGCAGGCGGGCTGGGTTTCACCGACCTGAAGTGGAAAGCCCCGGTCATGGTGGACGATACGATCGGCGGAACGGCCGTCATTGCCGGGCTGCGCCGCTCGGAAAGCCATCCCCAATGGGGCATTGTCAGCATTGATTTCGACGTGCGCAATCAAAACCAGCACCAGGTCATGACCCTGCGCCTTGCCAATCTGGTGGACGTGAGGGAGATCCAGGCATGACCCGCTGGTATGAAAACATCGTCCTCGATGAAGTATTCGACCTGGGGCAACACACATTCGGGCAAAACGAGATCATTCGCTTTGCCCAGGCCTATGACCCACAATATTTCCACCTCGATCCGAGCCTGGCCACGCACAGCCATTTCGGGGGCATCGTCGCCAGTGGCTGGCACACGGCCGCGGTAGGACACGGCAAGATGGTTGATGCGCTGGAGGCAGAAGAAGCCAAACTGCGGGCCCAAGGGGAAGAGCCGGGTGTATCGGGCCCCTCCCCGGGCGGCAGCAAAATCGAATTTCCCGCCCCGGTCCGGCCCGGAGACACCATCCGCTACGCTCTTACCGTTTACGACAAGCGCCTCTCCAATTCCCTGCCCGGCTGGGGTCTGCTGTTCAACCGGATAACGGCGTGGAACCAGCACGGAAAGCCGGTCTATCTTTCCGAGTTTGTAGGATTTTCCAAGCTGCGCGATTACCGCCCCACCCTGGGCACCAGAGTGTTGCTCGCGCTCATCAAACTCCCCTTGATCGGTGGCTGGCTCAAGCGCAGAGCTTGAAAGCGCCGGGGCATGTCGGCACTGTGTGGTCCATGCCTAGAATCGCCCTGATCATCAGCTTTATCGCCCTCTCCGCCCTGCCTGCCCTTGCCCAAAGTTTCGAAGGGAATTGGGGCTGCCGGGACGCCACCGCCGGCAAGGCCGGTATCCTGACCATTTACGGGCAAGTGTATGCCTTTGCCTCTGCCAGCGTCGGTGACAAGAGTTCCGGCACGGGAACCATTACCGCCTATCAGGACGGAGTGGGCTTCAACGATGGCGGGCTCAAGACTAGCCGGGCCGTGCAGGCGGGGCGGATAATCCCTGATCCCAACTACGGTGTGGCGATCCAGTTGGAGACATCCGACGCTATCGTGATGCTGTGCACGCCCCATTGAGGCGGGCACCCTGATCCAAGTGGTGCAAACCGAGCCGTTCTGCGTTAACCGGATGATCGGGCGAGCAGCCCCGGTTACCTGCCCGGGGCTCTTGCCTCGCTTGACTTCGATGATGCAACGACCAGCGGCTTTCCCGCTGAGCCGTTCCGGCAGGTGGACATAAAACCGCACTCAGCGGCCGAATGTTCAGTCCGAGAGAGGCGTTGAATTCAGGCCTTCCTCATAAAGCCTGAGCGTGGTTTCCACATCGGCGATGTGGGCGGCGAAACCAGCCTCGAAAGCCTCAGCCTGGCGGCGCAGCAGGTCGCGACGGGAAACCAGTTCAAAGCGTTCGCTTTCAAGCTCCTTGACGGCAAGCCCGATCCGTTCGCGATGCGCTGAAAAGCGCTCCACCATTGGAGCGGTTTGCTTGGCAAATTCCCGGAAAGCCGCTTCGGCTTCGTTATGGGAATTATCCACCACCTTGAGGGAAGTTTTTCCACGTACAGACATTCACATCTCCATAATGTTGCATCCGGGAACCAGTCCGGAAGTTGAATTGATTGACGCTATGGATAAGGTCCTTCTGCCGTGCAGAATCCCCAATGTATTCGTGCTGGAAAGCTCCGTTACCGAAAAAGTGCTTACTTGGTCTTGCCAGCACAGCCAGATTGGCGAAGGACTAAACCCTTGTCGACTCGCTAGTTCGACTTAACCCTTTACTCTCGCCTAGCGCTTCCGGTGTAGCACCCGCTTGGGCAACACGCGGCTCCTGCCGCAGCGATGAGCGCAGGGGAGTAGCCTGCCTTTCCGGGGGTTTGTTACCCGCCGATTGCCAGTCAAGGCCGCTCAGAACGCGTCAATCCGTCGCACCGGGTTGAATTTTTTTACGATTAGGGCATTGTCTTGCCGCAGCACCGGGCCCCTCTGGCGAGAGCTTTTTTTCGCTTTCGTGATGTCGGAGCTGCTCCCAATCAAAAATGGAGATGGTCCGGCGATGCAATCGCTTCTTGCCGCCCTGACAGGCGATTTTTTAGGTACTCCCATATATTTCTGGATTGCGTTCATCACTGTCGTGATCGCGCTGCTTGTGTTCGACCTGGGCATTCTGCACAAGGAAGAAAAAGAGATTTCCGCCAAGGAAAGCCTGCTGCTGTATGGCTTCTACGTTACGATCGCCGTTGCGTTCGGCGCCTGGGTCTGGTGGCAGCGCGGTTCACAAGCCGGGCTGGAATTCTTCACCGGCTATCTGATCGAACAATCCCTGGCGATGGACAACATGTTTGTCATCGCTACAATTTTCGGCTTTCTGTCTATTCCCCGCATTTACCAGCACCGTGTGCTGTTCTGGGGCATTATTGGGGTCATCGCGTTCCGCGCCATCCTGATCGGGCTGGGAGCCGCCCTCGTCTACCAGTTCAGCTGGATTCTGTTCTTTTTCGGCGCATTCCTGGTCTTTACCGGCATTCGGATGTTCAGCCACAAGGACGACACACCCGATATTGAAAAGAACCCGGTTTACGCCTTCCTGACCAAACGCTTTCGCGTCACCAAGGAACTGCACGGGCACGATTTCATCGCCAAGCTGCCTGACTCCAAAACCGGCAAGATCGTTACCTGGCTGACCCCGCTCGGCGTAGCGCTCATCATGGTGGAAACCGTTGATCTGATCTTTGCGGTGGACTCGGTGCCCGCAGTGTTTGCGGTGACCCAGGACACCTTCATTGTTTACACCTCCAACATCTTTGCCATCCTGGGCCTGCGCGCCCTTTACTTTGCGCTGGCAGCAGCCATGAACCGCTTCCGTTACTTGCAGGTATCGCTGGCAATTATCCTTGTTCTGGTTGGCATCAAGATCTTCCTCGTACCCATGGGGATCAAGATCGATACCCTGCTCTCGCTGGTCGTTACCGTTGCCATCCTGGCGGGCGGGGTCATCTACTCGCTCTACAAGACCCGCAACGAGCCCGATATCGGGGCGGAAGCGGCGCCCCGGACCGGGCAACTGGAACCCTGATTCGCTTATCTCCCGGGCGCCCCTCAAAAGGCGCCCGGACTGTTTTCGGCACATAAGTGCCGCAGAAAACGCCCAAGTCCCGGGCTTTTGCCCCTGATAATCCCTGTTGCACCAGTCTTGCCGCAATTGCGGGCTAGCCCATTTGGCCAGGACAACAAGGAGACGAGCATGAATAGGATCCACGAGATCGTATTCGATTGCGACAAGCCAGCAATTCTGGCGGCATTCTGGGCAGAGATGCTTGATGGCTACGCCATAAGGGACCATGACGAAGCTGAACTGAGCCGCCTGGCGGCGCTGGGCCTTACCCAGGCCAGCGAGCGCACGGTGATGCTTGACGGGCCGGGTCCATCGATCTGCTTTCAAAATGTCGAAGGCCGCCGCCACGACAACAACCGCGTTCATTTCGATATCGAGGTCGCCGATCGCGCCGGCGAAGTGGAACGGCTGAAGGCCGCAGGCGCCGAGCCTGTGCGGGTGCTGCCTACCTATACGGTGATGCGCGACCCGGAAGGCAACCAGTTCTGCTTGCTTGACGGGCAGCAGCAGGCCGAAGCAGTGGCGGCGTAGACCCAGCGGCGCGCCGGCTCGACACTCGCTGTCAACGCGCCGGGAACACCGGCCTCAATGTCCCTCAAAGGCCATCAGCGCGGTGACGTCGACGCCTTCCGCTTTTAGCTTGGACGCCCCGCCAAGCTCGGGCAGATCGATAACGAAAGCCGCATCGTCCACCTTGGCGCCGGTGCGGCGCAGCAGGCTCACAGCGGCAATCGCAGTACCGCCCGTGGCGATCAGATCATCGACCAGCAGGACCATGTCGCCGCTGTCGAGCACGTCGGCATGGATCTCGATCGTGTCCACGCCATATTCAAGAGCATAGTTCTGCCCGATTGTTTCGCCGGGCAACTTGCCCTTTTTGCGCACGGGAATGAACCCGACGCCCAGGGCGATCGCAACGCCTGCCCCAAAGATAAAGCCGCGTGCCTCGATACCGGCGACGTGGCTGATGCCACGGCCTCGATACTGGGAGGCAATGCGCTCGATGCTTTCCTTGAAGCCTTCAGGATGCTCGATCAGCGTAGTAATGTCGCGAAAGAGAATGCCCCGCTTGGGATAGTCCGGAATCGTGCGCACAAGGGATTGCAGATCGAGCGGCATGGCAAACCTAACTGGCGGGAAATCGAATCAGCGAAGGCGTCGGCCCACCAGATGCCGGGCGAGGACCCCGGCATTGTAGGCCGCGTTGCGGGTAACGGTGATCGCCGTCTCACGCGCCTTGGGGTTGCTGGCCACGGCCCGGATGCCAGCCCGCACCACGGGGTGGCGCGTCATCGTGATGGCAGCGCCAACCACGGTCACGGCGATGCGAATGGCGGACATGTGGGCTCCCCTCGGCAATGATTTGCCACTGGGCCCATATTGCGGGGCCCAGCCAGAATGGCAAGAGGGTAATGTCAGCAAGGCTTTTGGACCATGAGGCCCTCCGCCCGGACGCCAACATGCATGCCCGTGACCTAGTGTTCGATGCCTTTCCAGATGCGGCGCTTGGTCAGATAGAGCAGGCCTGCAAACAGGAAGAGGAACAGCATCACCCGGAAGCCGGTTTCCTTGCGCGAGACCAAGCCTGGCTCGGCCATCCACATCATGAAGGCGGCAACGTCGGTAGCATACTGCTCCACCGTCAAAGGCACTTCAGCCTCGCCCTCGGCAGGGGTGTAGGTCACCTGTTCATCCTGCAGCGGGGGCGCCATGCCGATAGCGTGGCCGGGGAAATAGTCGTTGTAGTATTTGCCTTCGGGCAGCACGAAGCCTTCGGGCGCCGATGCCGGCACCTCGTCGTGATAGCCCAAAAGCAGGGCGCGAATGTAATCGACGCCGCCTTCGGAATAGCCCGTGAAATAGTTGAAGATCCACGACGGGAATGGATCGACCAGGCCACGCGCCTTGGCCAGCACCGAGAAATCAGGTGGCAAGGACCCGCCATTGGCGTCCCGCGCATCCTGCTCGGTGGGGAATGGTGATGGCCAGCGATCGGCCGGGACACCCGCCCGAACGCCGCCCTCAACCGTTGGATCCACAACTTCGTACTCAGCGGCCAGAGCCTTGACCTGCTCTTCGCTGAACCCTGGACCGCCATATTCGGCCAGGTTGCGGAATGCGATCAGGCGGGCGCCGTGACAGCTGGCGCAGACCTCCCGGTAGACCTGGAAGCCACGCTGCAACTGGTTCTCGTCATAGGTGCCGAAAATGCCGGCAAACGACCATGTCTGCTTCTCGATTGGAGCGCTGGCTTCTGCGGCAAACGCGGGAGCCATAAGGCTTGACGCCAGCGCTACGGCGGCAAGGAAAGTCTTGGTCTTGATCATGGTCTTTTCTTCCGTCCTCACGCGTGCGCTTTGCCGAGAACGCTCTCGGAAATGCTGGTCGGGAGGGGCAAGGGCTTTTCGATCCGCGACAGCACAGGCAGCACCACAAAAAAGTGGATGAAGTAGTACGCCGTACAAACCTTGGCGAGGGTCACGTAAATGCCCTCCGCCGGCTGAGCACCGAGATAGGTCAGGCCGATGAAGTTGATCAGGAACAGGACGTAGAACCACTTGAAAATCGGCCGAAACAGGCCCGAACGCACCCGCGCCGTATCCAGCCACGGCACGACCAGCAGCGCCACCATGGACATGCCCATGGCAATAACGCCGCCCAGCTGGGAGTTGATGAACAAGATGTTGAAATCAACAGCCCGCAGGATGGTGTAGAACGGCAGCAGGTACCATTCAGGCACGATATGGGTTGGGGTGACCTGGGAGTTGGCCTGGATGTAATTGTCCGGATGACCCAGAATATCGGGTGCAAAGAAGATGAACCACGCAAACGGGATCATGAACAGCACCATCGCGTACAGGTCTTTGAGAGTATAGTACGGATGGAACGGCACGGTATCACGGGTCGATTTCACATCGACCCCGATCGGGTTGTTGTTGCCCGGAACGTGCAGCGCCCAGATGTGCAGCGCCACCAAGGCGGCAATAACGAACGGCAGCAAATAGTGCAGCGAGAAGAACCGGTTCAGCGTGGGATTACCCACCGCGAACCCGCCACGCAGCAATTGCAGCAGGCTTTCACCAACAACAGGGATCGCCGAGAAGATATTGGTGATCACCGTCGCGCCCCAAAAGCTCATCTGACCCCAGGGGAGCACATAGCCCATGAAGGCTGCGGCCATGGTCAGGATGAAGATGATGACGCCCAATATGTACAGGATTTCGCGCGGCGCCTTGTAGGAGCCGAAAAACAGGTTGCGGAAAATATGGATATAGAGAGCCGCAAAGAACATCGAGGCACCCACCGCATGGGTCGCCTGGATGATGCGGCCGCCATTGACGTCGCGACGGATATGCTCGACCGAGTCAAAAGCCAGGTTGACGTTGGGCGTATAATGCATCGCCAGAATGATGCCGGTGACGATCTGCACGCCCAGGCACATCACCAGGATCGCGCCGAACGTCCACCAGTAATTCAGGTTTTTGGGCGTCGGGAAGTCCATCAGGTGCTCTTTGGCAAACCTGGCGACCGGAAGGCGCTCATCCAGCCACTTTTCAGCGGCGTTTCCGGGAACGTAAGTCGAGTGTTCTGACATGGCTAAAGACCCCGCTAGCCGATCTGGACCAGCGTATCGCTGATGAATTGGTAAGGTGGCACCACAAGATTGGTGGGTGCAGGACCCTGGCGGATGCGGCCGGCCGTATCATAGTGCGAGCCGTGGCAAGGGCAGAACCAGCCGTCGAAATCGCCGGAGTCACCAATCGGAACGCACCCCAGGTGAGTGCAGTTGGCCACCATGATGAGCCATTGGGCATGACCTTCCTTGGTGCGCTCCTCGTCGGTTTGCGGATCCTTGAGCTCGCTCAGCGGCACGGACCGGGCTTCCTCGATCTCGGCCGGAGTGCGATGACGCACAAACACGGGCAATCCGCGCCAGGTGATGGTCACCGACTGCCCCTCGGGAATTGCCGCCAGGTCGAACTCGATGCTGGCCAGCGCCAGGGTCGAGGCGTCCGGGTTCAGCTGGTTGATCAGCGGCCACACCACGGCGGCTGCGCCAACCGCGCCTACCGCGCCAGTGGCGACGAAAATGAAGTCTCGCCGTGTCGTTGAATGATGAGCTTGCGTGGCCAAGGTCGCGTATCCCCGTACAATCACATAAGACGCGGCCGGCAGCCAGCAAACCATCACGCCCGATAAGCGGAATCAGCAGCCGTCCACCCTAAAGCAGCCCGTCAGTGTGGTCCTTTTTGCACTGTCACGGGCACTTGTCCAGCCACCCAGAGGATGACAAGGAGCAAGTGCGCTACTATTACCCACCCTGCCGCCGGGTAGGCACTTTGCCGACCCTTGGACACCGGAAAGCCATGCCCGTCGCCCTCGCCCTGTACCAGCCCGACATAGCCAACAACACGGGTACGCTGATCCGGCTGGGAGCTTGCCTCGATATCGAAATCCACCTCATCCATCCCGCGGGTTTTCCCTTTTCGCCCAAGACCCTGGCGCGGGCCGGACTGGACTATGTCGACCACGCGGCGGTGACCGAGCATGACAGCTGGACCCGGTTCAACAGCTGGCGCAAGGAACACGGCAGGCGGCTGGTGCTGCTCACCACCAAAGCCAGCCAATCGGCCTATCATGTCGCCTATGCCGGCAACGACATCCTGATGGTGGGGCGCGAGAGTGCCGGGGTGCCCGACAGCGTGGCCATGGCTTGCGATCTTGCCGTGCGCATCCCGATGGTCCAGGGTTTGCGCTCGATCAATGTGGCATTGGCTGCAACGCTTATCCTGGGTGAGGCAAAAAGACAGACAGACGGGTTTACAGGACTGGCATGAGAGGTCATGTCACTTCTTCAATGGCACCTTCCAGCATGACACTTCCAAACAACATCGACAGCAGCAAGACCCTGGCTCAAGGCTGGTTCCGCGCGCTGCGCAACCGCATCGTGACCGCATTCGAGCAGATCGAGCGCGACGTCCAAGGTCCGAACGCGCATTTACCGGCCGGCAAATTCCACGTCACCCCCTGGGACCGTGCCGCCGGTGGCGGCGGGGAAATGGGCATGCTGCACGGCCGGGTGTTTGAAAAGGCAGGCGTGCACATTTCAACCGTGCATGGCGAGTTCTCAGCTGATTTCGCCAAGCAGATGCCGGGGACTGAAGAAGGCGCCCGCTTCTGGAGTTCGGGAATCTCGCTGATCGTTCACCCGTGGAACCCCCATGTTCCGGCCGTGCACATGAATACCCGCATGATCGTTACCGGCCGGCAATGGTTCGGCGGCGGTGCCGATCTCACACCCGTGCTGGACCGACGCCGCACGCAGGACGATCCGGACACCCGCGACTTTCACGCTGCAATGCAAGCCGCCTGCACGGATCGACCGGGCGTCGATTACGAACGGTTCAAGGCGTGGTGCGACGATTACTTCTTTTTGCCCCACCGCAACGAGCATCGCGGCGTCGGCGGCATCTTTTATGACCAGCACAATTCGGGCAACTGGGACGCCGATTTTGCGTTCACCCAGGCGGTAGGGGAAGCTTTTCTCGGCATTTACCCGCAACTGGTCCGCCGCAATTTCGAGACGCCGTGGACCGAGGCGGATCGCCACGAACAGCTGGTGCGGCGCGGACGGTACGTGGAATTCAACCTGCTGTATGACCGCGGCACGACCTTTGGGCTCAAGACTGGCGGCAATGTCGAGGCAATCCTTTCCTCCATGCCGCCCGAGGTGCGCTGGCCATAGGGAACCCGACCTTGTCCCAAACGTTGTTCGGCAGAACAACAGCAGGGAGATCGAGCATGAAACGCTTTGATTCGGGTTCGTTAATTCCAGGCGCCACTTGGCATGCACAAGCTGAGAGCGAAGCCGAGGTGGTTCGCCGGGCCGATGAAAATCTCAAGGCTATGCATGGAGAAACCGAGGTGCGACCCGAGATGATCGAGCGCATCAAGGAGCGAATCGTCGACGTGGATGGCCAG
>JAQGJI010000208.1 GCA_028290685.1 Devosia sp.
CGCGTCATAGACGAGGTGATAGCCTGTTTTATCCATGATCGGCCCGATCCAGCCGGCACAGTGGTCGCAGTAGCGCTTCATTGGTTCGGCGTCGTTGTCCATCACCTTGCCCAGGCTTGGACAGCCATGCATATGCAATTCGATATGGTCGTTATCGACCATGAGGTCGAGATCGCAGTTTTCTTCCTCCTTGATGACCGACCAATATTCATACATGCCCTGGAGACCCTTGGTCTGGATCAACTCCAGAATGTGCTTTTCCTGGTTTTTGCTGATTTCAAGCCAGTAGAGTTCGAGTTCTTCCTCGCCTTGGCTTTCAAGAAACTTAAATACCTCGTTGTAAAAACGGGTGAAATGATCGCTGGGAATCATGCGCGCCTCCGGATCACCTGGCGGCAGGCGCCGGGCCTGGTGATGACGGTGTCGATCAGATAAGCGCTGCCCTCGGCGATAGCTTCATTGACCTTGATAGTCTGGTCGCAAAAATGCGGCGAAACCGACGGGCCGATCCTGGCGACATGCTCGTAGGCCGGGCAGTGGCGAACCGTCAAAACGATCTCATCTTCGCCCACAGCAATGTCGAAGTCGGCGTTTTCGCGCGCGAAGAAGTGCTGCCAGTGGCGCGCCATCTCGCCGGGGTCCCCATCGAGCAAGTGCTGGCGCAGGTCCTTGTAGACCTCTTTGCCCACCTTGGCGAGAATCTGGTGCAGGACCTCAACGCCGTAGCGCTCGACGATGAAGTCGATGGTGGTGTTGGTAGCGCCATGGAAATCGAGGTGGACATTGCCCTCCTCCCCGTAGCGCAAAGGCTTTTCAAGCGGCTGCTGCATGATCTCGCCTGAACAAAGTTTTGCCGCCGACAATCGTCTGCAGAACTGTAAAATCTGAAGGATCGAGCACTACAAAGTCTGCGAGCTTGCCTGTTTCCAAGCTACCCATTTCACCCTCCCGGCCGATTACCCGCGCCGGCACCAGGCTTGCTGCATGCGCTGCTTGGACCAGGTCGGCGCCGGCCATTGAGATGTAGTTTCGCATAGCCTCGTCCGAGGTCAACGACGAGCCGCACAGCCCGCCATCACTATCCCGCACCGCCTTGCCGGGCGCGCTGGTTACGAAGTAGCCGGGATAAAACTCGAACTCAGTCCCCGGCAAGCCGGCGTATTTCATGGAATCCGTTTCAAGAAACACGCGGTCAGCAGGCAATTGAGCGAGGAGGCGGAGCAGTTTCGGATGCGTATGTATGCCGTCGGCAACCACGCCCAGAGCCAGGTGCCGTTCCGCAAGCAGTGCATCGGGCAGCGAAAAAACGTGCACGCCCGAATTGTCCGGCGGGAGCGCGCGCATCACGTCGTACATGTGCGTGACTGCGTCGATGCCCCAATCTACGTAGCGCGACACATCGTCGGGTGCTGCCTGGCTGTGGCCGAAATGGATCGAGACCCCCGCCGCTTTCATGGTGCGGATGAATTGTTCTGCCCCGGGCAGTTCTGGCGCGATGGTCACCGCGGCAAGCCGGCCCTGCGCATTCTCGAGCATCGAGCTTGCAAGGTCCGCAGAAGGGAGCTGCAGGTTCTGCGGGTTGTGTGCGCCAGGTGAATTGAAGCATGGACCTTCGCTGTGAATACCGAGCGCTCGAGCTCCCTGGGCACGCTTGAAGCTTCCGGCCAGACGAGACAGGATGGCGCCGAATTGCTCCGGTGGCTGGCAGCCGATCGACGGCAAGAAGGCCGTGACGCCGCGCGCAGGAAGCTTCGCTGCGGAATCAGCCACCCCGTCGGGTGTCGCATCGGAATAAAGATTGACGTCAAAGCCGTGCTGCAGGAGATCGATCAAGCCTGGAAGCAGCAGCCTGCCGCTCACATCGACCGTTCGCCAATCCGACCCAGCCACTAGGCCAGGCTGAACAAGATCCACTATTCGATCGTTTTCGACCAGAAGATCACGTCGCAGAACACCCCCAGGCGTCACCGCCAGTCCACCCGCCCAGTTCTGCTTGACACCCATCAGGAAACTCGTATTAGGCATGTTATTATGCTAACGGGGTAACTGAGTTTGTATCGGGTGTAAATATGGCCAGCCGCACAGTTTGCATCACTGGCTCCACGCAAGGCATCGGGCTCGGTATCGCCAAGGCGTTTGCCGCCCAGAGCTATCGGGTCATTTTGAACTCCCACCTGCGTGATCGTCATGCCGAAGCGGCGATCGCCGAGATTTCCGCGCTGACCGAGACGCACTTTGTGCGGTCCGATCTTGCGAAGCCAGGTGGCGCCCGAGAGCTGATCGAGGAGGCTCACGCGCGATGGGGCGGCCTGAACACCCTGGTCAACAATGCGGGTACTTTCCTCGACACCGGCTTTGCCGACCTTACCGAAGATATTTTCGACCGCACCTTTGCGCTCAACGTGCGCGCTTATCTTTTTGCGAGCCAGGCCTTCGCCAAAAGCATGCGCGACAACCAGCCGGGCGCCAGTATCATCTGCGTCGGCTCCACCAATTCCATGGCCGCGGAACGAGACAGCGTTGCTTATGACACTTCAAAGGGTGCCGTCTTGATGCTGGTGAAATCGCTTGCGGTAACGCTGGCCAGCCGCGGCATCCGCGTCAACGGCCTTGGACCGGGACTGGTGCGCACTCCGCTCACCGCTGCAGCTTTGTCTTCCGAGACGCTACAGAAATCGCTGGCCGCCCAAATTCCCCTCGGGCGCATTGCCGAACCAGAAGATATCGGTGGCGCAGCAGTCTTTCTTGCATCTGATGAAGCACGGTATATTACGGGCCAAATGTTGTTTATCGATGGCGGTATCCTTGCCAATCAACTGACTTGGGGTGGCGAGCCTTGAATGTTGAACTGACCCCACGCCACTTGCAGCTGCGAGAAATCTTGTTTCGTCGCTGGAAGACCAATGGTCTTAAATCTGGCGACAAGATCGAGTCGCAAAACGAGATCACTCAGTTCTGTGATTTCTCGCTTATCACCGTCATCAAGACGCTCAAGGACCTGGAAGCCGAAGGCGTCATCCGCCGCCAGGTGGGCCGTGGCTCGTTTCTCGAGATCGCGCCCTGGGCTGAAGCGCACCATCGCGTCGGGTTCTTTTACAACCGCAACGTTGTTGGTGGGGGGATCTTCAACAACGAATTCTATACTCGTCTCGTGACAGCCCTCGAACGTGGCATCGTTTCGGATGGGCATGAATTCATCATGGGGAGCTTCACCCACGACAAGATGCCCGTGAGCCTTTATGACGGGCTTGACATGGTGCTGATTGCCGGCATCACCGACGAAACCGACAACACGGCTCTTACCCAGACCACCAGCCAGGTCAGCGTACTCGACTCTGTCATCGACCTGCCCAGCGTATACAGCTTCGCTCTCGATTATGGTCCGGCCTTCGAGCAATTGTTCGAACGCTTCGGTGATAAGCCCAACCGCGTACTCTACCTGGACTCGGTCCATCTTTCATTCGAGCAGTCAGCGCGCCTCGCTAAGTTCACGGCGGCCTGCGACGCGAGCGAAGCCATTCAAACCCTGCGCGTCACCAAGGTCAATCAGGAAGACCAGAGCGCTGACATCACGCCGCTCGAAGCGATCATCGCCGAGTTCCAGCCAGATCTGATCTGTGGCTACATGCATCACCGTTGGCACAGTCGCCTGGCCGAGGCGCTGGCCAAGCCGGTGCGCATCTATCCCTATGGCCTGGACTCCAATCGCCCCGGTTTCGTCGTTGAAAGCAACGCCTGGTTGAAGACCGTGCTGCCAACGATTTACCAGCGGCTTGAAGAGCGCCGGGCCGACGGCGGCGTTCAGACATTCCCAGCCCACTTCGTTTTCTAAGCTCAAAAGGATCCGCCATGCTTAAGCTCGTCGACAGCGGCGCCCGCTCGCATCTGCCTTTCAGCCCGGCTTTCATTGCCGGCGACCTGATGTTCGTCTCCGGCCAGGCATCGGTTGATAGCGCCACTGGGGCCATCATCCCAGGAAACTTCGAACAGGAAATGCGCCGCTCGATCGAGAACCTGCGCGCGATCTTGGAAGCCGGTGGGCTGAGCCTCGACCATGTCGTCAACGTCAAATCGTATCTGGCGAGCGAGGCGGACGGCGCCCTCTATAATCAGATCTACCCCGAATATTTCAGCGAACCGCGACCCAGCCGCAGCACCATCGTCGGCGTGCTCGGCACCAAGCTCAAGTTCGAGCTCGATTGCGTCGCTTATTCGAAGGCAACGCGCCAGCAGGCGGAGCGCATCGGGTAACCTTAAACCTCGAGCCGATGACTGTGCTGGTCCAGCCATGAGCCGGGCACCAGCACCGCGCCGCGGGCCTCCTCATCCTGGGCAAGGACCGAGGGGGTCAAAACGGGCACCTGTCCGTCCTGAGGTGCGTAGCCGAGCAGGCGCCGAGCAGGCTCGATGTCCCAGCGCATGCCCGGATTGTCGGACACAAGGTTGAACAGCTTGAAGCCCAAGGGGGAAGCGGCAATGGCGCAGTCCATCGCCTGCAGAAAATCCCGGTTCGACAGCCACATTTCCTGACCCCAGCTACCGATTCCAAGATCGGGCCCGGGGTGATTGGCTCCGGGCCAGATATTGCCGATGCGGAACGCGAGGAAATCAGCGCCGGTCTCGTCGGCAAAAGCCCGCCCCATTTCCTCGCCTATTAGTTTTGAAACCGCATAGGGATTGAGCGGCAGCGGTGGCGAGTCAGAAGTAATTCTGTCGTTTCGAAACCGGTAGCCGCCCATGACCTGATTGGTGCTGGCGAAGACAACCCGTGGCACGCCAGCTTCCCGCGCGCCGCGCAATACATTGGCCGTGCCTGCAATATTTGGGCTTTGTACTTGCTCCCAGCGCGAGGCTGGGGAAATCTGCCCGGCCAGATGGACCACCGCATCCACCCCGGCGAAAAGGTCGGGCCATCGCCCCTTGAAGCGGCTGATGTCGCCCGCTGCAATGTCTGAACTACCCTCCCGATCAAGCAACACCAGCTCATGCAGACCGGCTTGACGCCAATGGATGACCAGCTTTCCACCGAGATTGCCGGCGGCGCCTGTGATGAGGATGCGGACCATGGCTTAAGTCCTCCTTGCAAGAGCGTGGAACATCAGGTCGGAAAGACCGGCGTCTGAAGCGGCGGTCGCGATCTGCTCGAGTGTTGCCGGGTCGATGGGAATACCTTCGTCGAGACGCTGCTGGCGCATCGCCTGCTCCGGCTGGCCGGGCAGCAAGACGCGTCCTGGAGCCTCATTGTTCTCGGACTGCACCCACGCGAGCACCTGTGACATTTCGCTGCCGAACGCGGCAACCGTGCCGATCTGATCGGGTGAAACAAGTATCGAGAGCATGGAGTTGATGACAGCGGGGTCCTTTGATCCATCGTGCTGGGTTTCCCCTCCGAGGAGCGCCGCGCCCAGTAGCTCGCAGGCGAGCGCAAGCCCCCAACCTTTGTGCTCTCCAAAGGGCACCAACACCCCAGGCGGATCAGCAAAGAGGTCATTCGGATCGTTAGTTTTGACGCCGTCGGCGGTTAGCAGGGCATTATCGGGCAGCGTCTTGCCCTGATTGCGGTAGACACGTATTTTGCCCATGGCGAGGCGGCTGGTGGCAAAGTCGACGATCACCGGCTCGGCCGCGATCCGGGGAAATCCTGCGGCAAAGGGATTGGTGCCCAGCCGCGCCTTGGTGCCGCCAAACGGGGCGACGATCGGACCGGCAACGACATTGACGAAGTGGATCGAAACCAGCCCGGCCGCGGCACATTGCTCCGCCCAGTGCCCGATTCGGCCGAGATGATGGCTATTGCGCAAGCCGATGATGACGCTGCCTTTGGTCTTTGCCAGCTCGATACCGGCCTCCATGGCCCGGTGGCCCATGACCTGGCCGGGGCCACGGCCAGCATCAAAGATCATCATGCCGCCCGTGTCGCTGACAAGGCGCAATTCCCGGTCGAGCACCATGCCCCCGGTCTTGATGCTCGCCAGGTATAGCGGCACGACGCCGATGCCATGGGAGTCATGGCCGCGCAGGTTGGCCCCGACCAGATGGTCGGCGATCAGTGCGGCCGCCTCGACCGACCCGCCGGCAGCGGTAAACAGTTGGGATACCGCTTCACGCAGCATCCCCGCCTCGACCAACAAAGCCTGCACGCTACATCTCCCGAGCTGTAAAGCCCGGCGAGACTATGTCACTGCCCCAAGGAGAATAAGACGCCAGGGTTTCGCCGCAAGGAACGCGGGCGACTTTCTAGTGGGTCAGACCGATGTGTGGAGCGAGATCGGCGGCAGGGTTGCCGTGATCCGCCGCGCCGCGTCTTGCAGCGCTCCGGCAGCCCGCTCGGCTGTTGCCCGCATCCGTGTATCGGGCGCAGAAAGGCTCACGGCCGCGATCGGATAGCCTTTTCCGTCCAGGATCGGGACGCCAATGCAGGTCACCCCATCTTCGTTCTCACCGGTTTCGATGGCAAAGCCGCGCTTGCGCGTTTCCTCGACATGGCGACGGAAAGTGCGAGCATCGGTCAACGTGCGGTAGGTGCGCTGCTCGAATTGCGGCCTCACCAGGCGCTCCACCGCTTCCAACGGCAAAAAGGCCGCCATGGCTTTGCCCAGCGAGGTCGAGTGCACCGGGTGCCGGTGACCGATGCGCGCCTGAAAGCGCTGTGATCGCGTAGCTTCGCGAATATCAACATAGACCACTTCGTGATCGGCGAGCACCGCAAGGTTCACCGTCTCCCGAAAGTCGTCGACCAACTCGTCGAGTTCTCCCTCCGCAGTGCTTCGAAGGCTATGGTAAAGAGCATCGACCCGGGCTAGTTCCCGGAACCGGTTGCCGACACCGTAGCGGTCCTGCACGATGTCATGGGCGAACAGCCCTGCCGCTGACAACGTCTGCAGATAGCGGAACACGGTGGTTTTGGGCATGCCGAGCGCCTGCACCACTTCGGTCAGCGTCACATCATGCGCTTGGCTGGCCACATAGGCAAAGACCTGCATGGCTTTAGCGACGGGCAGGACCGAATATTGATCGCCAGCTTTTCCCACGACACCCTCCAAACCAACCCTGCAATTTGCACTCTTCAAGCTTGATAGAAAATGATGCTGCCTAGCCTGTCAACAGAGGCGATCCTTCGCACATATGTTGAGCAATGCACCAACGAATTTCGTTAAGCGAAACACCGTTGCATTTACTCTCCTGGTGCCCGCGCGCCTTCTTGCTGCAAGCGCCGACCTCAGGGGCCCGGGTCCATCTGGGTGGTTGCGCAACAGGGAAGCATAAAGACAGGGAACGACCATGATACCGAGTAATAACAAGTCTTTCCGGCTCGCCATAGCCATGCTCACCGCCAGCGCGGCGATCCTCGCGGCGGTTCCCGGCATGGTGCTCGCAGCTTCACCGCGCGCCGACGAAGACAAGATGATCCTGGTCGCGCGCCAAGATCCGGGCACGCTCGATTACACGACAAGCAACCTGACCGCATTGCGCCTCTGGATCCCGGCCAACGTGGTCGAGCCATTGGTCTACTTCAACAAGGATGGCAGTGTTTCGCCCGGTGTCGCCGAGTCCTGGACCATCAGCGACGACCGGCTGACCTATGTCTTCACCATCCGCGATGCCAAGTTCTCCAACGGCGAGCCGCTGACGGTGGAAGACGTGGTCTACTCGCTCAACACCATGAAGGAGAGCCCGGTTTCGCAGAACTCGGCAGCCTACCAGGCCGTCAGCAGCATCGAAAAGACCGATGACAAGACGGTCACCGTCACCCTCTCCCGGCCCAGCCAGAATTTTTGGAGCGGCATGGGCTCCACCGCTGGTCTGATCCAGCCTGAAGCTTCGGCCGAAACCATCGCTACCAACCCGATCGGTACCGGCCCCTATAAGCTTGTGAGCTACACGTCCAACAGCAGCTTCGAGTTCACCGTCAACGAAAACTACTGGGGCGAGGCGCCCCCAATCAAGGACGTCAGCGTCCGCATCATCACGGACGGCACGGCAGGGCTCAATGCGCTTGAAGCCGGCGAGGTGGACTCGCTGCCCGTCATCACCATCGATCTTTGGGAACAGTTGATGGCCCGTGGCCTCGACAAGAAATTCTCGATGGTCACCTATCCCCAGATCGGCGAGCCGACTTATGCTGTGATCAACCAGAAGCTCGATCCCGAACTGCGCAAGGCGTTGGCCATGACCATCGACCGCCAGGCCTATAACGATGCGTTTGGCGCATCCTGGGGCGCAGAAAACACCTGTACCTTCGCCCTGCCGAACCAGCCCTGGTATTCAGCCGAATCCCCCGAAAGCTGCCCCTACCCGTACGACATCGAGGGCGCTATGGCCCTGGTCACCGAGAACGATTACGCCTCGATCCCGCTTGAATATGCCTCGCTCAGCGACGTGCCCGACCTCTCCCTGCCGGCCGATATCATGGTGCCCACCATGCAGGCCGCCGGCTTCAACCTCACCCGCAACGCCATCGATCTGGCGCGCTACTCGACCCTGATCTTCCAGGGCCGCCCGCCCCAGTTCGACGTCACGGTCATGTCCGGCGATGCCGATCCGACGCAATGGTCCTGCGCCGATGAGGCCAGTGCTGGCTGGAGCACCTACTGCAGCGCAGAATACACCCAGGCGCTGGCGGATGCCGACGAAGCATTGACTGACGAGGACTATCTGGCCCTCATGCAAAAGGCCGCGCAGATCCTGCGTGACGATGCGGTCATCGTGCCGATCATTGCCAAAAAGGGCGTCGGCCTGTTCGACCCGGACCTGAAGGGCTTCGTCGAGCCGCGCGTCGCCGTTGCGCTCGAGTTCGCCCCGCTGCACTGGTAATTCTTGGCAGGGGCTGGTCGCTGGTCGGCCCCTGCTCTATTGCATAACTTCCCGAGACGTCGCGCCCAATGCCGGTCTATATCGCGCGCAAGCTGGCCTTTTTTCTGCTGGCGGTTTTCGCCGCTTCCATTGCCATTTTCCTGCTGATCCGTGGCGCTGGTGGCAACGTCGCCGCGGTCATCCTGGGCAAGGACGCCACTGCGGAAGCCATTAATGCCCTGGCCCAGCAATACGGGCTCGATCGGCCGCTGATGGTCCAGTACGTCGACTGGATCGGCAAGCTCATCCAGGGCGACCTCGGTCGCTCCTTCCGCACCAACGAGAAAGTCACCGATCTCGTCGTTTCGCGCCTTTCCATCTCGATTCCGCTGTGCGTATCGGGGCTGCTGCTGGGGCTCCTCATCGCTATCCCCGCAGGCACCTATTCGGCTCTGCATTCCGACAAGCCGCTCGGCGCGCTTATCGCGTTGCTGAGCCAGGTCGGTATCGCCGTTCCCGTCTTTTGGGCGGGGATTCTTTTGTCCTTGCTGTTCGGGGTCAAGCTTGGCTGGCTGCCGACCGGCGGGTGGACCAATTGGGACGTGAGCTTGTGGGGCGCGGTGCGCTCGCTGGTGCTGCCCGTCATCTCGCTAGGCCTGATCCTGGGCGCTTCCCTCACCCGTTATGTCCGCTCCGCCGTGCTCGACGTCATGAATCAGGATTATGTTCGCACCGCGCGCGCCACCGGTATGACGCGCATGCAGGCCCTGCTGCAGGTCGGTCTGCGCAACGCTGCGCTCCCCATTGCTACGGTCGTCGGCCTGCAGATCGCGGAGCTGATCGGCGGTACTGTCATCATCGAAACCGTGTTCTCCCTGCCGGGCCTTAGTCGCATGATCCTGGCCAATGTCTCAGCCCGCGAAGTCATCGTCGTGCAATCGACGGTGATGCTGATCATCATCTTCGTCATGTTCATCAACTTGATCGTCGACTTGCTTTACGGCGTCCTCGACCCGCGCGTGAGGTTGACCTGATGACTGTCGCAGCGCTCTCCACCAAGCCGGTGCGCCGCCGGCCACGCTGGCGGACCAACACCACGCTGACGCTGGGCATCGCGCTCACGGTCGGCTTTGTTGCCATTGCACTGGTGTCGATGTTGTACCTGCCGCACAATCCAAACGTGCCGCGCATCCAAGATCGTCTCCTGCCCGCCGGGTCGCCCAATTATCTCCTCGGCACGGACGTGCTCGGCCGCGATATCCTGTCTCAACTCATGGTCGGCGCGCGAACCTCGCTGATGGTCGGCGCTGGCGGCGCGCTGATCAGCCTTCTGATCGGCACAGTCGCCGGTCTTTCGGCCGCTGCATTCGGGCGCTGGGCCGACGAAGGTATCTCTCGCGGCGCCGATATCATGCTGTCCATCCCCGGCATGGTGACCGCTCTCGTCTTGGCCGCAACCATTGGATCCGGCGCCTTGACGACGATCCTGGCGCTTACAGCGTTCTTCACTCCCTCTTTCACCCGTGTCATCCGCTCAGCAGCACTTTCGGTGCTGCAGGAAGACTTCATCACTGCAGCGCGGCTCTATGGAAGGCCAACCTGGTTCATCCTCGTTCGGCACGTTCTGCCGAATATCGCCGGTGTCATGATCGTCCAATTCACCCTCTACTTCGCCGCCGGCATCCTCACCGAAGCCGGGCTCTCTTACCTGGGTGTCGGCGTCAACCGGCCTTCGATTTCCTGGGGCATGATGCTGAACGAAGCGCAGCAGCAGGTCGGCATCTCATCCCCCTTGGCCATGTGGCCGGGCCTTGCCATCGTGATCGTGGTGCTTGGGCTCAATCTCCTCGGCGATGGTTTGCGAGATGTTCTTGATCCCAAACTGGCGCGGAGGAGTTCGTAATGGTGCCTCCGGCAATTGAAGTGCGCAATCTCACGGTTGGCTACGCCGATCTGAACGCAGTGCGCCGCGTCTCCTTCACCCTGCCAGCAGGTGGTCGCATGGGCCTGGTCGGGGAGTCCGGCTCTGGCAAGAGCATGACTGCGCTGGCGCTGATGGGGCTGTCTCCCGTGGGCTGGCATGCGCGCGGAGAAGTGCTGCACGACGGAGTAGATCTGCTGACCCAGTCGGACAGCGCGTTCTCGTCGCGCCGCGGCCGCACCATATCCATGGTGTTCCAAGACCCTATGTCATCGCTCAATCCGGTGCGGCGCGTGGGTAACCAGATCGCTGACGTCATCCATCGTCATAACAAGGTCGGCCGCCAGGAGGCCATGACCCGGGCCATCGACCTCATGGTGCAGATGAACCTGCCGCGCCCCGAACAGTTGGCACGCGCCTATCCGCACCAGATTTCAGGTGGCCAGAAGCAGCGTATCATGATCGCTATGGCGATGGCCTGCTATCCGCAACTGATCATCGCCGATGAGCCGACCACCGCGCT